>JAUMVS010000177.1 GCA_030530045.1 Phoenicibacter congonensis | reverse complement strand
AGATGGAAAGGAGAAATTTAAAAAGCGGTAGAGGCAACTACCGCTTCAAATCTCCGCACCGCCCGCCTAGGCTAAAGCACGGGCTTTGCTGGTGACTAGATTTTACCACTTCTAAAACCCCAACAGTCTCCCAGGAAGTTTGTGCTGCACAATGGGGACGATGAGTTGTGTGCAATAATTTAATTCTTGTGGTTTACTTCGTGCGGGATTATTCTTTTCTGCCCCCTCGTGCGGCAATTGAGCCTGCAAGCATGATGGTTGAAGCGATGGTCATTGCAATTGCAGCTGTCATCAGGGTTGTGGTGTCGTCGCCAGTTTTTGCAAGGGAGGCTTGAACTGGCGATTTTGTGCCTTCTGTCTCCGTTTTTGCATCTTTTCCTGCAGGGTTGTTTCTTCCTTCATCATTAGGAATTGCGTCGTGGTCGGAGTCATCGTCTGAGTCATCGTCGCCATCTTTTGTGCCTGCGTGAGTTTCCCAAGTGAGTGCTGCGAGAGCTGCGTCAACTTTTTCTTGGGTAGGGGAAGTGGCGGCGTTGTAGTCTTCTCCAGCAAGTGAGAGCAACTCTTCCGCATTAGAAATTGCAACATTCAGCGCATCGTATTCTGCCTGTGTCATCCATTGCTCGGTGCTAACAATGTCGCTTCCGTCGGCGCTGATTTCAGTGGTATCAAGCGCCGCTTTTGCTTCCGCGACTTTCAATTTCAGAGATGTTAGGCTATCTTTTGTTGCAAAATCGCCAGGCACGCCATAGGATTTAATCGAAAGATTGTCGCAAACGAAGGTCGGGTTCTTCTCTTTGATTTCTGCCGCGACATCTGTCATGTCTTCCCAGTTGCCGTTTGACAAGCCAACCATACTTTCGCCTTCGTTGATTTTTGCTTCGACGGTGAGAGTTTTGTCGGTTGTGAATTCTGAATGAATTTCAATCGTGCTCTCACAGTAGGGAATTGCCAGGTAATATTTGCCGTCATCGTTGCATTTTTGCGTCGTCACAACGGCGTAGCGCTGGCCTTTTCTAATCGCTACCTGCGAAGTCGCATCAAGAGTCACGCGATGGTAGCCACCATAGGTAAAAGTCGCCTCGGTTGTCAGAACCTTGGTCGAATGGCTCTCATCGTCAGGAATTTCCGCCTGGTCATCAAGGAGGTAAACGTCATAGGTCACGGTTGTGTTCGGCAGCGCAACATCGCATGCGAGCGAAGACAGCGCGAAGTCCTCCGACGCGGTGTAAATGTTAGCCTCGCTAATTTTAGTGTCCTCGCTTGTCCTCAAATTCGTATCTTTTGCCATGTAGTCGTACTGATCAACGTGCGTCTCACTGTTGTTCTCGTAGGAGTTCTCGTCGAAATCGAAAGTCTGCGGCTCGGTTATCGATTGGTCGTAGTAGGAGAGATAAAAATAGCCAGTGTGCTCGCCATTTTCCTCGATTCCCCAGTCGCCGTCGCCCTTGTTCGGGAACTCGTTGGTCGAAGCACCCCAGCTGTTTTTGACAATCCACGCGCCATCGCCCTCAGGCAAATTGTTCACGCCGTCGCCAAAGTTCGTGCGTGAATAGGTGTCGTCGTAGCCAACAATCGTGACCACATGATTACCACTTTTTGGCTCGTAGGTGTAGTGCGCCCATTTTTCATTGATGTATCTCGGGTCCGTCGTTTCCTCATCCGGCAACGAGGTGTCGGCGCAGAAGAAAATGAGCACGCCACGCCCGCTCGTCAACTCGCTCTTAATTGCGCTGACCGCCTGCATGTCAGTGCCGAGATATTTTCCGTCGGAATCAAGTTTGCGCGTGTTGGGCAAGTTGTTGCTGTTCTCGAGTTTAAGAATTGATTTGTTCCATAAGTCGTCCGATATCGTCCAAGTTGGAATTAGAGTTCCTTGGGAACCATCGGGATTGGTGATTTTCGTGTTGCCAGCCCAATAATCTGGCACAATTTTGTAGCCTTCCGCCTCTTTCTGCTTAATTTTTTCATCGGTTAGCACCATGGTTTGCACCTCGCCAGAAGGTGAGGTCGCAGTGCAAAGCTTTATGCCCTCCGCGTTTTTGTAGGGTGCGGACGACTCAAGAACGGGACCGATGCCTGCGCCGAAAACCGAACTGAAGTAGCCGCTGACTCCGCCGGCATCAAGACCTGCATTCGGGTCGCTAGTGTTGTTATGGATGCCTTCGCCAGCCTGCGCTTCGCCCACAGCGGATGCAGGAGCTCCGTCGCTGCGGAAAACCGCCGCAGCAAGTTGTAATTCGGAAAGGTCGAGCCCTGTTTCAGCTGCCGTTTTGCCTGCGTCAGAAAGGATGCTTGTTTCGCATGCGACCATTGCTGCGAATGCCCAGCATGTGCCCCATGGGTTCTGTAATTTTACGGAAGTGACCACGCTGTCGCTTCTGTCACCATCACCGTTGGGGTCGCGCAAGTCATACTTTTCAGGCAAGCTTGACACTTCATCGCTTGCAAGGCTCACTGCACCTTCCGCGTAGGAATAGGGGTCGTAGCCCTTGTTGTTAATCATCTGGTCAGCAGCAGCAAGAAGTTTTTCTGTCAGCGAAACATTGGTTGCGCCGGCGACTGTTGGCGTTTGAGTCGCCAAAAGTCCGCATGTCAGAAGCGCCGTCAGCGACAAAACCGCGCACGCGCTAAAAAGAATTCGGGAAACATGATTCGTCGAGCGTTTCACCATTGCGCCCTCGGAATTAACATCATGGTTGCTTTTCATAACCACTCCCTCCAGCTGAAAAACAAGATGCTTAATTTTAATGCACTATCGGGACATATTCGGTTGCACTTTGCTAACTTTACGTGTGTGTTAAATGGGGACGATGAGTATTTTCGTTCCGCTTCTCTGACGAGAAGCGGTCACTCGACGCTGCAAACGAACCTGAACTGCATCTTTGGCCTGCAAAAGAATTCCGCAGCCGCAAGGCTAGCGAAATTCTTTTTCGACCAAATCTGCTAGCCCAGGTTCGTTTTCGCTCACGTTTTTTAACCTGCAAGACAGCAATTATTTCTGAATGCACAATGGACTGCGCCCCAAAACTTGCACAAATAAATTACGGTGGATTACACT
>JAUMVS010000176.1 GCA_030530045.1 Phoenicibacter congonensis | reverse complement strand
CATCACAGGTGGCAGAGGAACGGTATTTGCAACAGGTACGCCAATCTCAAACTCAATGGTGGAGTTATATACCATTCAGCGATATTTGCAGTATGAAACACTTGTAGAAAACGGCTTGCAGCACTTTGATTCGTGGGCTTCTACCTTTGGTGAAACCGTAACAGCCTATGAGCTTAAACCCGAAGGAACAGGCTACAGAACGAAAACACGATTTGCTAAATTCTACAATCTGCCTGAGCTTATGGCAATGTTCAAAGAGGTTGCCGATATAAAAACGGCAGACACACTTAATTTGCCTACACCTACTCCACACTATCACAATGTTGCTGTAAAGCCTTCCGATTTTCAAAAGGCTATGGTGGCAGAGCTTGGAGAACGAGCCGAAAAAGTGAGAAACAATCAGGTTGACGCAAGCGTGGATAATATGCTGAAAATCACCAACGACGGACGAAAGCTTGCCCTTGACCAGCGTATGATAAATCCCCTGCTTCCTGACTTTGAGGGCAGTAAAATCAATGCTTGTATTGATAATATTTTTACGATTTGGCAGGAGAACGCAGACAAAAAATCGGCTCAGCTTGTGTTCTGCGATCTCTCCACTCCGAAGCCGGATGCAGAGTTTTCCGTCTATACGGACATTCGCAGAAAGCTGATAGAGCGAGGCGTACCTGAAAGCGAAATCAGCTTTATTCACGAAGCAAAAACCGAGGTGCAGAAGCAGGAGCTTTTCAAAAAGGTGCGCAAAGGCGAAGTCAGAGTTTTGCTCGGTTCTACACAAAAAATGGGTGCCGGTACGAATGTTCAGAACAAGCTCATAGCCTTGCACGATATTGACTGTCCTTGGCGACCGTCAGACCTTGAACAGCGTTCGGGACGAATTATCCGTCAGGGAAATGAAAATTCTGATGTGGATATTTACCGATATGTAACAGAAGAAACCTTCGACGCATATCTGTATCAGCTTGTCGAGGGTAAACAGAAGTTTGCTTCACAGATTATGACTTCAAAATCTCCTGTCCGTTCTGCCGAGGATATAGACGATACCGCTCTTTCCTACGCTGAAATCAAGATGCTTGCAACGGGCAATCCGTATATCAAGGAGAAAATGGATTTGGATATACAGGTGCAGAAGCTACGACTGTATAAGTCACATTATCTTTCGGAAAAGTATGAGCTTGAAGATAAAATCATAAAGTTTTATCCACAGGAAATATCCTTACTGACTGCAAGAGTTGACGGACTGAAAGCAGATTTAGAGATTGCAAAAGCACACCCGAAGGAGATTGACGGAAAGTTTGCTGGAATGGTTATTGACGGTTACAGCTACACGGAAAAGGCAGAGGCAGGTCAGGTGATTATTGAAGCCTGCAAAGTAAAAACAACTTCCGAGCCTACTCCTCTCGGTGAGTACAGAGGGTTTAAGATGGAGCTTGAATTTGATACCTTTGAGCGTGCATATGCCGTAAAACTCAAAGGACATTTCACACATTCAGTTACTCTCGGCACAGATGTTTACGGAAATATCACCCGAATTGACAACGCTGTTGATAATATTGAAACACGACTGCACAAGGCGGATGAAAATCTGAAAAATATAAAGGCACAGCTTGAAACCGCAAAGGTTGAAGTGGAAAAACCGTTTGCACAGGATGATGAACTGAAACAAAAAATGGCTCGCCTGACCGAGCTGAATGCCCTGCTTGATATGGATAAGGGAGATACTCCTGTTTTAGGCGGAGAGCCTGATGAGGGCGACCTTCCACCCACAAGAAGCAGAAACGACAGAGAAAGATAGGAGGAATTTTATGACTACTGTTGACTATAACGGGCTGCTGTACAACAAGATGAAAAAGGAATTTGACAGCTTTATGTCAGAGCTTAAAACTAAGCCGCCCGAACAGATTATTGAGGGCAGCTATGAGAAAGTTATCAAGGAAGATTTGCTTGCAATTTTTGAATACACGGAGTTTTCTCAAACCGAAGCGAAGTCTTTGTACCGGCTGAAAGCTCCTCTTGATGACATTTATCAGGAGTGGTGCGGTAACGATATGAGCTATTGCGATATGCTCCGTGAAACAATAGATGACCGTATTAAATCGGCAGTTAAGGAAATGAAAGCAATGCAGAAAGATAAGGACAGCAGGTAAACGCTATGCCATATGTTGATCCGCAGACTGTTGAAAAAGCGAGAGAAATGGATTTGCTGACATATTTGCAGAACTACGAGCCAAATGAGCTTGTCAGACTTTCAGACGGAACATACTGCACTCGTACACACGACAGTCTGAAAATCTCAAATGGAAAATGGATGTGGTGGTCAAGAGGCTTCGGAGGATACTCTGCCCTTGATTACCTGATAAAAGTTAAGGGATTAGACTTTGTACAAGCCGTAGAAACCATAGTCGGAAAGTGTGAGGTAACGCAGAATATCAATTTGCAGCAAAAAGAAATCAAGCAACCCAAGCCTTTGCTTCTGCCGGATAAAAGTACTTCCAACAGAGTGATTTTCAGGTATCTTTGCGGCAGAGGTATTGACAGGGAGCTTATTGATTTTTGCATATCCAAGGGTAAGATTTTCGAGAGCCTTCCGTATCACGATGTAGTTTTTGTTGGCTTTGATAAGGAAAATAATCCGAGGTATGCATCCTATCGTGTGACAGACGACAGGAGAATTTTAGGCGACTGTTCGGGAAGTGACAAGCATTATTCTTTTAGATTGGCTGACGGAGTTAATAACACAGTCCACATTTTTGAATGTCCCATTGACCTTTTGTCTTACGCAACTTTGCTGAAAATCAATGGCTATGTTTACCGCAAGTACAACCTTTTATCGCTTGCGGGAGTTTACTCCCCAAATAAGAAAACAGGTGTTGGCAAAGTGCCTGCTGCACTTGAAAATTATCTGAAAGACCATCCAAACACAACAAGAATTGCTATCCACTTTGATAATGACAGAAGCGGCAGAGAAGCCGCAACTGCTCTTATAAACAAACTGAAAAATGATTACAAGGTCGTTGATTTACCGCCGCCAAGGGGCAAGGATTTCAACGACTTTTTGTGTTTACAGCTTAATATC
>JAUMVS010000175.1 GCA_030530045.1 Phoenicibacter congonensis | reverse complement strand
TGCCACAAGACGCTTCCTATTCCGGCACTCATCGTCCTTGCCCTCATACACATACGCTAAGCGGCACATAAAGCCCTTGTTATCCTCTTTGCCATATCTGCCGTGCTGTTCTACTACATGATCTTCATCTGCATCTATATATAGGTATTTCACTGCCTTTTTCCGCATTGGCTTAGGTACCGGCAGCTCATCATTTATCCCATGTGCCTTGTTCATTACCGTTGTCTTTGTAATGTAAGATTTTGACAGCAACACCTTGCTTGCTTCTCTATAGCTTGTTTTTACTGCCTCTGACAGCAGCCTTGCTTCTGCTGCTGTGCTGAACCGCTCGTGCCCTTTAATTCCTACTGTGCTGTTTAGCAGGTATCTATACTCTCCTGTATCTCTATTCCTATACAGTGTATTATTAAAACTTACATCTCCGGCTGTTGTTATCAGTGTTCTTTTGTCCTGCCGCTGGATGTTGTAATGCGCCTTCCTATATGTACTTTGGCGGAGCAATTCATCTATTTCATTGAGTGTCCCGCTTATCAGTTCCGCTGCTGTCCTTGTGAATAGGTCAACTGTCCCTATCTCAAAACTCGTAAACTCCTCCGGGTTATCAAAAAAACTGTCCTGAAGCTTACAAATTTCTTCTCCAAGCTGATTAAGTAATGCTATAATGTCCATGAGAGTAGTTCCTACCTTTCTTGTTTTTTTGATCGAAAGCATTATATCAAAGGTGGTCTACTCTCTTTTGTTTATTTATCTATTATTCAACTGACTAATTCTTTACTCTATATCCCTTTCAGATAACTAAATTGAAAGTTTTTTGAAGTTTTTTACGGGATTTGTTCAGAGAAAAGATAAAAATGCACTTACCGAAAAAAAGTAAAAACAAATAGTATAGAATAGTAAATTTGTGTTACAATAGTAAACGCAGATAGTAAATGCAAATGGTAAATATAAAGGAGGAGCACTATGCAGAACCCATACACATTAACCTTTGGCAAGGAGCCTGTTGAATACATCAAGAGGATTACAGAGGAACATCAGATTTTTGAGGATTTCCTGTCTCCAAATCCCTCACAGCAAGTGTATATGATATCAGGCGTCAGAGGCTGCGGAAAAACAGTGTTCATGACTGATGTTTCTCAAGAGCTTGGAAAAGATAAAGACTGGATTGTAGTTGACTTAAATTCGAATAAGCCGGATCTGATGCAAGAGGCCGCAGCATATCTTAGCAGCATTCAGAGTTTGGCTCAGATATTCCAAAGCGCTAAGCTCAATTTTTCTTTGTTTGGATTTGGATTGGAGGTTTCTAACGCTGCCCCGATTGCTGACATTCAAGTTGCGTTAGAGCGCATGATTGAACAGCTTGCAAAGCATCACAAGAAAATCTTATTTACGATCGATGAAGTAACAGTTTCTCCACAGATAAAATCATTTACCTTTGCCATTCAGCAAATGCTGCGAAAAAATGCGCCTGTTTTTTTGCTGATGACGGGTTTATATCAAAATATTTCCGACCTTCAAAATGAAAAAAATCTGACATTTCTGTACCGTGCACCCAAAATTATCCTTTCTCCGCTCAATATAGGTGCCATGGCGGATAATTACAGGCGGAATATAAAGCTTACACCGGATGATGCCAGGGAAATGGCGAGGCTTACGAAAGGGTATTCTTTTGCTTTCCAGGTTGTAGGTTATTTTCTTTGGAAGGACCCCGGGGATTTTACAAACGCAATCCGCCAGTCTAAGCAGTATCTCGAAGAGCAATCTTACGAAAAGATTTGGTCTGAGTTGTCAGCAAAAGACCGTGAGGTTGCAGGGGCTATTGCTAAATGTCCAAGCGGAAGCATTCGTGAAATAAAAGAGTTTCTTCATATTGAGCAAAACGAATTGAATCCATACCGAACGAGACTGATAAGAAAGGGGATTGTAGATGGTTCAGTGCGTGGCTATCTGACTTTTTCGCTTCCGTTCTTTTATGATTTTGTATTGGATAATCTGTGAACCTCCATCCGATACGCATTTTGGATTTTTTTGACGCAGATGATTGACTTTCTTAGATGCGGCATGTAGTATAAGGAATATAAAGGCGCTGCCGATAGACGGTTAGCCCCAAAGCTTAGATTATATAAGAATAACCGCCAAGCTTGCGACTGGGGCGGTTATTTCTTTTTATAGATATGTATGACCAAGGTGATGACGCTTACGAGCATTATCACAAAATCGAACAATTCCGAATATGTCACCATTTCTATCACCCCCTTTTTCAGAGGGTGTTTTAAGAAACTCCCTCTTTAATTAGAGGGACTAACCGCCTACCGTTTCAGCAGCACCATTGTTATTATACGGTGCTGCCTACATCTATGCAATTATTTTTGCGTCACTCTTCTCTCTCCTCTTTTTTCCCAAACGTAAACTCTTTTCTCGGCGCGGTGCTTCTTTTATAGAAGTTCGGGCAGCTCTTGCAGGTTTCCTTGTTGCGCTTTCCGTATGGACACTTGATGCCGTTATCATATATGCAGCGATGCTTAATCTTTCTTGTGATAAGGAAGGCAATAAGACCCGCAAAGATTACAAACGGAATGCTCGTAACAACCGGATGCTCCTTAAAGGAAGCTGCAAGGGCTGTGTAAGCTGCCGTTATGACACCTATGATCGCTTCCAATGCCTTACTTAGGAAGCCGCCTTCGTTGGCGCTGCTTATCGTAGGAGCATATTCTGCATTTACAGCCATGGTATATAAAACAGACTGATTGTCGGGGATATCCTCTGAGTAGTCTGCTACCCACACATAGCCTATCGTTTCAGGAAGCGTAACCTCTCCCGAATACACGGCATCTATATCCTGGACAAACTTCCTTCCTTTTCCGATAGCCTTTCTTTTTACAAGCCCACCCTCGGTATACTGTCCGCCGTTCCAGTCAATAGATGCAGCCAAAAAGGTTAAGTGAGGTATAGTATCTTTCAAGGTCACTCACGCTTAGGTATCCGTCACTATCGGTGATATCACTAAAATCTGACTGATAGCCTAGGCAGGCTATAAGAAAGTTAGTGGAAAACTTTACGTTTCCGGCTGTGATAGGTGTA
>JAUMVS010000174.1 GCA_030530045.1 Phoenicibacter congonensis | reverse complement strand
GTCTATATCATCGATGTGGTGTTCGACAACGCGCCGGCGGACGTGACCAAACCGGAGTGTGCCAAGTGTCTTATCGAGAACAAGGTCTCGGAGGCCACTTTTGAGTCGAATAACGCGGGCGTGTACTTCGCCCGGGACGTAGCCAAGCTGTGCGAGGAAAAGAATTACATGCTCGGTATCCGTACCAAGCGCACGGTGATCAACAAGCAGACCAGTATCGAGTTCGCGGCGGACAACATCAAGAAGCATTTTTACTTCAAAGACCCTTCCACCTACAAGCGAGGCAGCCAATACTGGTCTTTTATGCGGGAGCTGACTACCTATCCCCGCACCGGCAAGGTGCCTCACGACGACGCGCCGGACTCTCTTTCCCTGCTGGAAAACCAGATTCGCAACTTTATCGGCGGCAAGATCGAGGTCATGAAACGCTTTTTCTAAAAGTCTTCAATGGATTTACACAAAATATAGTATTGACAACCATTGGATTATACTATATAATGCCATTTGAGAAAGTCTGGGAAGGAGTCGATCCCGTTCATGCAGTTTTTTGGCCGCCGCAAGATATATACAGACGTTCAGAATATCGACGAAAAGAACGTGATCGACGTTCTGACCAAGGCGTTCGCCGTACATCAGCAAAACCGGGCGGAGATCGATTACCTGTACAACTACTACAAGGGTAATCAACCCATTCTCAACCGGGTGAAGGAAGTGCGGCCCGAGATCGCCAACAAGATCGTGGTCAACCGGGCCAACGAGATCGTCACCTTCAAGACCGGTTATCTGGTGGGCGAACCCATCCAGTACATCAGCCAGAGCGACGACGAGACTATCACCGAGCAGATCAACACCCTGAACCGCTACATGGCCGCGGAGGACAAATCCGCCGCCGACAAGGAGCTGGCCGAGTGGTTCCATATTTGCGGCACCGCATACCGTATGGTGGTGCCGGATAAGGACGCCGGACAGGACGAGGACGAATCGCCCTTTGAAATGTTCGTGCTCGACCCCAGGGACGCTTTCGTGGTCTATTTCAACGGCCTGGGCGAGCCGCCGGTGATGAACGTCAAGTACGTGAAGCGCCAGGACGGAACGATAGTGTACGGCGTTTACACCAAAAACCACTATTACGAGATCACGGAGCTTAACGGAGTGCCTGCCCTGAGTGGAGACAAACCGCAAGTCCTGGGTCTGCCGATCATCGAATATCCGCTGAATTCGGCCCGGCTGGGCGCCTTTGAAATCGTGCTGGGCTTGCTTGATGCCATCAACACTACGGAGAGCAACCGGGTGGACGGCGTAGAGCAGTTCATCCAGGCGTTGCTGCTGTTCCACAACGTCGATATATCGTCCAGCGATTACGCCGACCTGCAGAAGGAAGGGGCGCTGAAGTTCCGGGACATCGACTCTACCCTACCGGCGGAGATCAAGTACCTGGTGGAAGAACTGAATCAGGGACAGACGCAAACCCTGGTAGACGATTTATACGAGGAAGTGCTCACCATCTGCGGTATGCCGAACCGCAACGGCGGTACTTCGACCTCCGACACGGGAGCCGCCGTCATCATGCGGGATGGCTGGAGCGCGGCGGAGGCCAGAGCCAAGAACACCGAACCTCTGTTCAAGCGTTCTGAAAAAGAATTCCTGCGGCTGGTGCTGCGCATCTGCAACGAGCTGCGTAGCATGGAACTGAAGCTCTCCCATCTGGAGATCAGGTTCACCCGCCGCAACTACGAGAACATCACCGAAAAGGCCAACGTGCTGACGATGATGCTGAACAACGAGAAGATCGCGCCTCAGCTCGCCTTCCAGCATTGCGGTATGTTCGTGGATCCTGAAGTGGCCTGGCTGATGAGCAAGGAGTACGCCGAGGAGCGGGAGCGGGAGGTCATCAAGCAGATGAATCAGGCTGCCGGCGTACACAAGCATGAGGGCGAAGACGAAGAAGAGGAAGTCGTAAACGACGATGTATGAGTATTTGGATAAAGTGCTCAAAAAGTACGTCGTGCAGATATATCACCTGTCGCGGAAGTACCGACAGACAAAGAGTGACGAAATGAACGTGCCCGGCGAGATCAACGAGCTGTACAGCCGTATGGACGAGTTGGCTCGGGAAGCCTACCGGGAGATTGCCGAGTATTATTACCGTTCCGAAAAGGGAAAGCAGGATATCGATTGGACGGAATGGCTGGCGGAAGTCCTGCGCAACCCCGACCCCACTTTGAAATACGCCTTCGACGCGGAGGAAATACGCAAGCGCGATCGGCTGGTGGAAGCGTTGCTGGCGACCTGCGGTTCGGTGGCCGATTTCGACAGGGCCCTGAGTTATGGGGTGCTGATGTTCGGCTGGGAAGCGGTGAGCGTAGCAGACGCGGCGATGGCCGAGGCGCGAGAGAAAAACGACGTTGAGCTGGTGGTATGGCGCTCCGAGCACGACAACAAAGTGTGCGATCGCTGCTGGAAGCTGAACGGCAAGGTGTTCCATCTGACTACCCTGCCACCCAAACCTCACCCAAATTGCCGTTGCTGGACGGAGGTTTACGAATGATAAGGCTCTCGTTCAAAGACGTGGAGGCTATCGAACGGATACTGAATTCCGGTAAGAAAGTCGAGATCGCGGTCTATAACAACAAATTGATCCTCTGGTCGAGGAAGGATAAAAAGATATACGAACGGCCTACCGCGTAGGGCGGTAGGAACAGCCAGTACGGGCTATCAGTGAAGGAGACTTCATTGACGGCCCGTTTTTATTTTGGTTTTTACGCCGCAGGGCGTTGGACAGGCAGAGAAGCCTTAAATCGCAACGGGGAGACAACCCCGGCAAAAACAGAAATCAGCGGTCAGAGAAGACCCGAACAAAACGCAGGAGGTAATGCTATGGCAAAGATCGACGTATCCAAGATCGAGGGCTACGACGAGATGTCCGCCGAGGACAAGGTAAAGGCTCTGGAAGCCCTGGAGTATGAGGACAACGCGGCCGAGCTGGAACGGCTGAAAAACGCCAACAGCAAACTAAGTTCCGAGTCGGCTGAGTGGAAGCGCAAGCACAACGCTCTTCTCAGTGAGGACGAGAAGAAGAAGCAGGAAGGCGCCGAGAAGGT
>JAUMVS010000173.1 GCA_030530045.1 Phoenicibacter congonensis | reverse complement strand
GAAGCCATCAGGCCGGCAAATACACCGAGAACTCCACCATCGGTAACGTTTACAAATCACAGATTGAAACCATTAAATCCAAATACAACTGCTCTGTCGAGTTCAAGACCTATTCCGATGACGCCGGCGCCGTCGTAAACGAGGTTATGGCCGGCAACTGCCAGGCCGACATTCTTGAGCTGTCTCTTGCCGCTCTCCGCTCGGTCGCAAAGCAGGGCTGCGCAGTTGACCTTTCCTCTTACTCTCTCGGTAAGGCTTATACCAACGGATTCACCGAGTCCTGCACATACAGCGGAAAGAAATATGCAGTAGCATTCCCCGCAATGGGCGCAACTCCTATGGGCGTTATCTACAACAAAGACCTTATCAAGCAGTATAACGGCGGTAAGGATGTTGTTGCATCCGCTTATAAGAGCAAGGAATGGACCTTTGATAAGTTCAGAGAGGTTGCCAAGAAGTGCACCAGCGAAGCTGACGGTATCTTTGTCGTAACCTCCAACACCAACATCATCGGTATGGCCATCACCTCCGAAGCCGGCGGTACCGCTACCAGAAACTCCAGCGTTAAGATCGTTGCCACCATGTGCAACCAGAACGGTATCAAGGCTCTCGAGTTTATGAAAGAGCTTTACTGGACCGATAAGTCCTACAAGTACAATGCAGACATCAGCACCAGCGTTAACGACTTTATCGCCGGTAAAGCTGCAATGTTTGCTTCCAACATGGACTACTATTCCACCATGGCCGCAAGCGCAACCTTCGAGCTTGGTTACGTACTTATGCCCATGGGCCCCGATCAGAGCAACTACATCACCGGTGCTTATGACGGAAACGGCTTCCTCGTTCCCAAGAACAAGGAAAGCACTGCCGGCATCTCGGTAACCTTCCTCAATCAGCTTGCCAATGCCAACGGTAAGATCATCAACGCTAAGTCCGAAGAGATGCAGAGAAACGGTCTCGACAAGAACGCTGTTTCCGCATACAAATATGCTGTAAACAACGCTACCGCCGAGTACAGAACCGGTGCTATCGATTCTACCGTTTCTGCTAAGGTTGACACCTCCGTTCTCAGTAAGGGTACCGATCCCTCCACTGTTGTTGCAGAGGTTCAGGGACAGCTTCAGTCTCAGCTTGACGAGTTCTATTCGGGCAACCTTGCCTAAATAGTCTCTCCCGACATAACATTTCAAAAGGGGGCCGTATCACCCGATACGGCCCCTTTTTTAGAAAAAGGTAGATAGCTAATGATTAAAAAAGATACATCACCTGATATGTCCTTTAAGCTGGACACAAAGGGTCTTGAAGGCAGCACGCTTTACCGCATACATCACAAGCTTTTTGAGGGTATGGAAAACCTTTTTGAAAAGGATTCCGCCCGCTTTATATGCAGCTTGCAGGGACTGCTTAACCGCGATTATGAAACCAACGGAAACATTCTTTTGTACCTTCAAAACGACGGCGTGGACGAGTTTTGGCTCGACTATATCAGGGAAGAGGGAAGAAGCTTTTCCCATCTGAACATTATCGATATCGATAGTTTTGACCTTTTCCTCGATACATTTAAAGAGCAGATACTTTCCTGCGGAATGGTGCTGTGGGACGAGACCGTTCCCGCAACCGCCAATGTGGCCGCTACGATCTGCGGCCTCGACGGATATCTGCCGGTTAAATTTGACCAAAACGAAGGCAGCCTTTATAACCTTCTTAAAGGTATGGGCGTTGCCGAAAAACAAAACCTTATCGGATTGTTCGGAAAAGGCGGCAGCGTTGATATGGGTACAGGCAGCGCAAAGTGCGACGCATATCTTTGGGCAATGGACAAGTATTTTGACCGCTGCTCCTCCAGATATATCGCATATATTCTCGACGGCGCCGCCTGCTCGAGAGGCAATCCCTGCCGTGAGCGGTATGAAAGCAACGTTTTTGAAAACTGCATTTATAACCACGATTATTATATCGCCCGCCGCTGCTTCTTCTTTGATCTGACCTGCTATGACAAGGAAGCTCCTATCGACGATCCCGAGCAGAAGCTCGGCACCGATCGTGAGACCTTTATAAAAATTCTTCGCCGCCGCTATGATCGTGCAAAGGGCGAGATCGGTCAGCTTCTCGGATTTCCGCCCTGGTGGATGAAATATACCAAGGATTCGGGTACCGGCAGCGTTATTGCCACCGTTCTCGAATGGGACTGCGTTTGCCTTGGCTCGGCCTTCAATCTGGCCAAGGAAGCCGACGCCGCTCATCCCTGCTCTATGCCCAACGCCAGCGCATATTGCAACTATAAGAGCCACGTCAAGCAATATCATTGGCCCCGTCCCAAGGAAAGGCTCAAGTTTGACAAAAACACAAAATACTTCACCATTTACGGCGGAGATTACGACTCGGCGGCATGGCTTCGTATGCATGTTTGGAACTTCTTCTCTCACGAAAACGCAAGGGGAAGCCTGCCCATAAACTGGGCGTTCAATCCCAATCTTTCCGAGCGCGCGCCTATGGTTTTCGACTATGTTTACGAGCATAAGACCGACAATGATTTCTTCATCGCCGGAGACAGCGGTGCCGGATATGTAATTCCCTTCGGACTGACGGCAGCCTGTGATTACCGCGAAAATCCCCCCGCAATTTTTGAATGGGCCAAGTATTCAAAGCCCTATTACGAGCGTTTCGATTATGACATCACCGGCTTTATAATCAACGGAAACGAGACGGTAACAAACGAAATTATGGCCGCCTTTAACGAGATTTCTCCAAAAGGCTCTTTCCACAATTCACTTGCCCGTCCCATTACCGTTTATAACGGCACTCCCTATCTCCATCTGCAAAACGAGGTGTCGGGAAAGCCCGAGCGCATCGAGGCAAGCATCCCCGAAATGTACCGTTATATGACCGAGTTTATGGGCAAATTCAACTTCGCCGGATATCGCACGGTTTGCGATTCTCCCGATCAGACCAAGCAGCTTGTCGAGCGCTTTATAGCCTACGCCAAGGAGCATTCTCCCGAATATGAATACAAATATGTTGATATTCATACCTTCTTCGATCTTGTGCTTCAATCGGGTCAGGGCGAAATTATAAACGAATAATTACCGTACAAAACAAAAAATGCCC
>JAUMVS010000017.1 GCA_030530045.1 Phoenicibacter congonensis | reverse complement strand
GTTCTGTCCAATTGCATCATATGACTGCTCTGAAATAACAGGGCGAATGATGATTTGTCTTGCATCGAGCTGCATTATGCAAACACCTCCTCGATATATTTAAGGCACTCATCCACAATAACGAGTTTCTTGTTGTCAAGAATTTCGTATGCGTTGATGTCGTTAACAGGAAGAATGTCAACATTTGACAGGTTTCTGAATGAAAGGTAGGTATCGATTGCGTCGTTAGGGATAACGAGCGTAATGCGAACGTCTTTGCACTCAAGAGCTGTCAAAATCTCGACAGCTTTCTTTGTTGAAGGCTTATCAAACTCGAAAGGCTTTACAACGATGATTTCGCCGTCAGCAGCCTTTGCAGAAAGAGCGCTTCTAATAGCAAGCTTGATCTCTTTCTTGTTAACCTTCTGTGCATAGGAACGAGGTGTTGGTCCGAAGACTACACCGCCTCCACGCCAGATTGGAGAACGAGATGAACCAGCACGAGCGCGGCCAGTTCCCTTCTGTCTCCAAGGCTTTTTACCGCCACCGGAAACTGCGCTTCTGTTTTTAACAGAAGAAGTTCCCTGTCTCCAAGCATTGCGCTGTGCTTTTACAGTGCGATGCATTACATGCATGTTGGGCTCGATGCCAAAAACTGCATCACAAAGCGTAGCTTCGCCGCTAGCCTTGCCCGTCGCATCTTTAATTTCAATATTAGCCATTATTAATCTTTCTCCTAAATGTCTCTTGAAATCCTACTATGCGCGAGCAACTCTGACTCGAACAACAGAATTTACGCCACCAGGAACAGCTCCACGAAGCAGAATGAGGTTCTGCTCAGTGTCAACTCTAACAACCTTGAGGTTGCGAGTAGTAACAGTGTCAACACCCATGTGACCAGGAAGTCTCTTGCCTTTGAAAACACGAGCAGGTGTAGCGCACTGACCAACAGAAGCAGGTGCTCTGTGGAAGTGTGAACCGTGTCCACCAGGACCGCCTCTGAAGCCATAACGCTTCATAACACCAGCAAAGCCCTTGCCCTTTGAAGTTGCTGTTACGTCAACTTTTGCAACGTCAACGAATGACTCAAGAGTTTGAGTGTCGCCAACTTTGTACTCAGAAGCATCTTCAACGCGAGTCTCGCGGAGATATTTCTTAGGCTCAACGCCCTGTGCCTTGAAGTGACCAGCAGCAGGCTTGTTAAGCTTGTTCTCTTTGACTTCGCCAAAACCAAGCTGAAGTGCGTTGTAGCCGTCAGACTCAACTGTCTTTACTTGGCAAATTACATTTGGGTCAGCCTTAATTACTGTGACAGGAACAAGTTTGTCGTCCTCAGTAAAAACCTGAGTCATGCCAATTTTCTTACCAAAAATCTCATTAATCATTCTCTGTCACCTCCTTAAAGTTTGATCTCGATGTCAACGCCAGCAGGGAGTGAAAGACGAATCAGTGAGTCAACTGTGTTTGGTGTTGGCTCGATGATGTCGATCAGACGCTTGTGAGTTCTAATCTCAAACTGCTCGCGTGAATCTTTGTTTACGTGCGGCGAACGAATAACGCAGTAAAGGTTGCGCTCCGTAGGCAGCGGAATTGGTCCAGAAATTTTTGCACCAGTTTGCTCGACTGTTTCGACGATGAGCTTAGCTGACTGATCAACTAATTCATGGTCATAGCCTTTCAAACGAATGCGAATGTTCTTTTCAGCCACTTTATCCTCCAAATTACTAGTTAATGAGCAGAACTCTTATGCGTTTCCGCCAGCTTTAGAAATGATTTCAGTTGAAACGCTCTTTGGAACTGGCTCATATGAGTCAAACTGCATAGTGTAGGTTGCACGTCCCTGAGTGCCACTACGAAGGTCGGTTGCATAACCAAACATCTCTGACAGTGGTACTTTAGCCTCGATAGCAACTGCGTTGCCGCGCTGCTCTTGGCCCAAAATCACGCCACGGCGTGAAGGGATGTCGCCCATAACAAATCCAGTGTAATCATCTGGAGTTTCAACTTCTACTTTCATGACAGGCTCAAGGATTACAGGGTCTGACTTCTTAAGAGCATCTTTGATTGCCATAGAACCAGCAACCTTAAATGCTGCCTCAGAAGAGTCAACCTCGTGGAATGAACCGTCGTAGAGCTCAACTCTAACATCCTCAACTGGGTAACCAGCAAGAACGCCGCTGTTAAGAGCCTCTTTGATGCCCTTGTCAACAGCTGGAATGAACTCTTTAGGAATTACGCCGCCAACAATCTTGTTCTCGAACTCATAACCTTTGCCAGCCTCTTGTGGGTACATGTTGATGACTGCATGACCATATTGACCATGACCACCAGACTGACGAACAAATTTGCCCTCAGCACCCTTAACTTCGTGGCCCGGACGCTCGCGGTATGCAACTTGTGGCTTACCAACGTTAGCTTCAACGTTGAACTCGCGAAGAAGACGGTCAACGATGATTTCGAGGTGAAGCTCACCCATACCAGCGATGATTGTTTGGCCTGTTTCGTGGTTTGTAGAAACACGGAATGTTGGGTCTTCCTCAGCAAGTTTCTGAAGAGCGATGCTCATCTTGTCTTGCTCAGCTTTTGTCTTAGGCTCAACAGCAATGTCGATAACTGGGTCAGCAAACTCCATTGACTCGAGAATGATTGGTGCATTCTCGTCGCAAAGGGTGTCGCCAGTGCCAGTGTCTTTAAGGCCAACTACTGCAACGATGTCGCCAGCAGAGCACTTGTCAACATCAGTTCTCTGGTTTGAGTGCATCTGAAGAAGACGTCCAACTCTTTCCTTCTTGTCCTTAGTAGCATTGAGTGCATAAGAACCAGAGTCGAGTTGACCAGAGTAGCAACGAAGGTAGGTAAGTTTACCAACGAATGGGTCAGTCATAATCTTGAAAGCAAGAGCACTAAATGGTGCTTTTGGATCAGCAGGACGTGGCTCAATCTCGTCAGTCTTAGGATTTACACCCTCGATAGCCTTAATGTCAGTTGGTGAAGGGAGGTAATCAACAACAGCGTCGAGAAGCTCCTGAACACCCTTGTTCTTGTAAGCAGAACCAACGAATACTGGGTTGAGCTTGCAAGCAATAACAGCCTTACGGATGCCAGCTTTGAATTCCTCAATGGAGATTTCTTCTTCCATGAGAACCTTTTCCATGAGGTCGTCATCGCTGTCAGCAGCAGCCTCGAGGAGGTCCTGGCGAAGCTTTTCTGCCTGTGCTTGATATTCCTCAGGAATTGCATCCATTGGCTCAGGGTATGTCATGCCTTTTTCGTCAGCCTTGAAGTCCCATGCAGTCATGGTTACAAGGTCGATAACGCCCCAGAATTTGTCCTCAGCACCCATTGGGATTTGAGCAGCATATGCAGGAGCACCAAGACGATCGCGCATCGTATCGATTGCGTGGAAGTAATCAGCGCCAACGCGGTCGTATTTATTGATGAAAGCGATTCTTGGAACGCCGTAGCGCTCTGCCTGACGCCATACAGTTTCAGACTGTGGCTGAACGCCAGCAACAGCGTCGAAAACTGCAACAGTGCCGTCAAGAACACGAAGGGAACGCTCTACCTCAGCAGTGAAGTCTACGTGGCCTGGTGTGTCGATGATCTGGAAGCGATAGGAATCGCCATCAGCAGCGCCACTTGGGTATTTCCAGAAGCAAGTTGTAGCAGCGGATGTAATGGTTACGCCGCGCTCCTGCTCTTGAGCCATCCAGTCCATTGTAGCTGCGCCTTCATGAACCTCACCAATTTTGTGAGTTTTACCTGTGTAGTAAAGAATACGCTCTGTAGTTGTTGTTTTGCCAGCATCAATGTGAGCCATGATGCCGAAGTTACGTGTGTGTTGTAGATCTGTTTTAGCCATTTTGACGCCTCACCTCTAGAAACGATAGTGAGAGAATGCTCTGTTAGCCTCAGCCATTTTGAACATATCCTCACGTTTTTTAACAGCAGCACCAGTGTTGTTTGCTGCATCCATGATTTCTTTAGCGAGACGCTCAGACATTGTGTGCTCTTTGCGAGCGCGGCTGTAGTCAACAATCCAACGAATGCCAAGTGTAGTTGAACGACGAGAGTCAACCTCCATAGGAACCTGGTAGGTTGCACCGCCAACACGCTTAGGTTTGCACTCGAGTTGTGGCTTTACGTTGTCCATTGCCTGCTTGAAAACGTCAAGTGGCTTCTCGCCTGTTTTCTCAGCAACAATGTCAAATGCGTCATAAACAATTTTTACGGCGATAGATTTTTTGCCGTCCAACATGATCTTGTTAATCAATTGAGTAACAGTCTTGTTGTTGTACTTTGCGTCCGGTTGTACTGGACGATGTTGTGCTGGTGCACGACGTGGCATCTTTGCCTTCCTTTCTAAATCTGCGCGCTTCGACTGACCGTTAATATCAGCATTAGGTTTTTAAAACTAAAAGCCCGCGCGACTTACACTAAAGTCCCTATTTAGGACGCTTTGCTCCGTAGCGGCTTCTTGCTTGAGCGCGGTTGTCAACAGCTGCGCAGTCAAGAGCGGCACGAATTACCTTGTAACGAACACCTGGAAGGTCCTTAACACGTCCACCGCGGATGAGAACCATTGAGTGCTCTTGCAAATTGTGTCCAATGCCTGGGATGTAGGCAGAAACTTCCATTCCATTTACAAGACGAACACGGCAAACCTTACGAAGTGCTGAGTTAGGCTTTTTAGGAGTAGAAGTAAATACACGTGTGCAAACGCCACGTTTTTGTGGGTTGCCCTTCAGAGCAGGTGTCTTTTTCTTGTCGACCTGCTTTGCACGTCCTTTACGGACTAACTGGTTAATTGTAGGCACGAATTATCTCCTTCTTGGTATATAAATTAGTGCTTATTTTGATTTTTGATAAACTTCCAAAAATCACAAGTTTTGCGAGTTCAAAGCCCTTTTATCAGCACGTCATGTAACGAGATAGATTACATGAAAATAGAAGGCATCTTTGAAAGACGCGATTTCTTATTATAGACATTTTCCCTGGTCGGCTAACGCAACTTATCCGGGCGTGTCCATAGATATTTCATCTAATTTTTAAAGCGGAAAATAAGGTTTACAGAATCTCAAAAAAAATCATCTAAAAGTAGTGACTTTTGAGTTGCGAGCAATTTTAGTTTTTACTCTTAAATAAAATTAAGTTAGAAAAAATAATAAGCTGGCTTCCCTTTTCAGTCACCCTTTTAAAAACGAAGTGACTTTTAAAGGAAATGTAGCTCGAACTGGTAAAAGTTAACCAAAGCACTATGAATTCCGAAACACTATATATAAAAGAAGAACAAAACTCACACACTCTCTCAGAAGCCGCGATGCCAAAGATGTCTCGGCGCAACTTTTTAAAGCTAGCAGCTAGCGGCTGTTTTGTTGCTGCAACAGCCTTTAGCGCAACTGCGCTTTCAGGTTGCTCAAGCAACGAGACTGCCTCAACAAAATATCAAAGCCCCTATGACTTTAGCGGCCTTTCGATTTCAAACTTCGGCGCAACATACACCGAAAACGGAGCATTAAAGTCAAAATTCGGAATTGACGTTTCCGATTATCAAGGTGACATCAACTGGACAAAAGTGAAAAATGCCGGCGTGGACTTTGTTTTCGTGCGACTTGGCTATCGCGGCTCGACTAAGGGTCTTCTCTACGAAGACGAAAACTACATCCAAAACATTCAAGGAGCAACAAACGCAGGTCTTGAAGTTGGAGCCTACTTTTTCTCGCAAGCTGCCAACACCGAAGAAGCTAGCGAGGAAGCCGCATTTTGTTTGTCTTTGTTGTCTCGAGTTAGCGCCGCTAACGGCACAGCAAAGCCAATAACGCTGCCGCTCGTTTTTGACCACGAACCAACAGCAGGCGGAACAGGGCGTGCCGACACAATTTCGAGATCGAACATGACAGAGATTGCAACGCAGTTCTGCAAAGATGTGGCAATTAGCGGCTATCGCCCAATGATTTATGGGAACTCAGGCGACATTGATCGCTACGAGCGAGAAACGCTATTAGACTCACTTGTTGCTGAAGGCTACCCTCGCATGCAAATTTGGTTTGCGGAATATAACAGCAACACTCCAACGGGGCAATTCGACTTCAGCATCTGGCAATATTCAAATTCAGGTCAAATTGACGGAATTGACACGAATGTCGATCTAAACATCCTGTTTACTACAACGTTTTCTTAAGGAACAAAGAAAAATCACAAGCCGCTATTCTGCTTCGATTTCTTTAAGCTCAACTTCGTTGCCTTGCAAAAGCTCGGTGTCATCACCTCCGCAGTGTGGACAAATTTTTGCATAGCGAACAGTTTCGTAGGCTTTGCCACAACTGTTGCAAATCGTTCTTGCAGGCAATTCCTCAATTTCTAGAGTTGAACCTCGAAGCAAATCGTTTTTGTCAGCTGCCCACTGCCAGCAATCGGACAAATAGTGCGGAATGACGCCAGACACTTCTCCTAGGGAGAGCTTTACACGTGTAACTTTTGTGAGTTCGTTTTCCTTTGCAACATCCTCGACGAGATTGATTACGTGAAAAACTATGCCTAGCTCATGCACAGCGAAGTGCTCCCCTATTTGTTTTTCTTATCTCTATTGAGGATGATTTTGACGCCACGCTTTGCTGCGTAGGGCAAAATTGCCTTGAACTTGTCTTCTGAGCGATACATGTTCGAACACTCTGGGTTGTCACGATAAAGATGGATCGCATCAAACTTGCAGCGTGTAGTGCAAAGGCCGCAGCCAAGACACCTGTTGTTATCAACAATTGTCGTGCCACAAGACAAACAACGTGCAGCTTCAGTTTTCACTTGCTCTTCAGTAAAGGTCAAGCGAGTGTCGCTCCAATCGTGAAGCTTTGAAGCGCATGCACGACACTCGTGCTTTTGGCGACCTGAGTGGTCATAGTCGTTAGGACAAATTGCGATGTTGTCTTTATCGAGTGGCTTGTAGTAGTTTTGATTGCGCCCAATCGTGAGCGAGCCGTGCTGAACATAGCGATGGATGCTCTCTGCGGCTTCTCGACCAGCGGCAATAGCGTCAATCACGAAGCGAGGACCTGTGTAGACGTCACCACCAACGAAGATGTCAGGCTCAGCAGTTTGGTAGGTCACAGGGTCGGCAACGGCGCCATTTCCCCTGCCTAGTTCAACTTTCGAACCATCAAGCAAATCGCCCCACTCAATCGATTGCCCGATTGAAAGAACTACATTCTCACAGTCGACAAACATAGTGTCTTGCTCGTCATAGCTCGGGTTAAAGCGATGCTCTTCATCGAACACCGATATGCAGCGCTTAAAAGTGACACCAGTAACGTTGCCGTCATCATCTTTCTTAAACGAAGCAGGACCCCAGCCATTTTGAATTTTGACACCATCGGCAACTGCTTCTTCAATTTCTTCAGCTGTAGCGGGCATTTCATCGGCTTGCTCAAGACAAACCATTGTGACTTCAGAAGAACCGCAGCGAACAGCACTTCTGGCAACATCGATTGCAACGTTTCCGCCGCCAACGACAACCGTTTTGCCTGTAATCGTCGTGTTAGGGTCAGCTAAAACACACTTCATAAAATCAACAGCAGTAGTAATGTTTTTAGCATCTTCGCCATCAACGCCAGCAGAACGACCACCTTGGCAACCAATGGCTAGGTAGAAAGCGCCAAAGCCCTCTTCGCGCAATTGAGCCAGTGTAACATCTTTACCAACTTCGGTGTTGCAACGAATCTCAACACCCAGTTGGCCAAGGATGTCAATTTCAGCATCGACAACTTCTTTTGAGAGTTTGTAGCTTGGAATGCCGTAGGTCATCATTCCGCCAGGCTTTTCGTTTTTCTCAAAAACAACTGGCGAATAACCTTTGAGTGCGAGGAAGTAGGCACAGGTGAGACCTGCAGGACCTGCGCCGACAATGGCAACTTTGTCATTGAAAGCACCACGCAAGCTTGGAATTGTTGGTTGAGGAACAAAGCGCGTTTCGGCGTTTAAGTCTTTTTCTGCGATGAACTTTTTAACTTCATCAATTGCAACCGCCTCGTCCACGGTCAAGCGAGTGCAAGCTGCCTCGCAAGGTCGATTGCAAACACGCCCGCAAACTGCAGGGAAAGGGTTTCTGTTCTTGATCATTACAAGTGCTTCGGTGTATTTACCTTCAGCAGCTTTGCGCAAATAACCCTGCACAGGAATGTGAGCTGGGCATGCAGCTTTGCAAGGAGCAGTGCCCGTGTCAAAACATTCGATTCGATTCTTGTCGCGGTAATCAAATGCCCAGTCATCTTGTGACCACTTGTTATTATCAGGGAGAGGCTGCTTTGGATAATCAATCTTGCCGTCTTTTGTCAGAAGGTTTTGCCCGAGTTTTAGTGCTCCTGCAGGGCAAACCTCAACGCACCCACCACAAGCGACGCATTTGTTCGCATCAACGTGAGAAACGTAAGCTGACCTGCTCATGTTAGGTGTGTTAAAGAGCTGGGAAGTGCGAAGTGCATGGCAAACACTAGCCTGACAATTGCAAATTGCAAAAATCTTGGCTTCGCCATCAATGTTTGTAATTTGGTGTACAAAACCATTCTTTTCGGCTGCCAGCAAAATTTCAATTACTTCGTCGTAGGTAACATAATGACCTTTGCCAGTTTCAACGCAGTAATCGGCCATGTCGCCAACGCCAATGCACCAGTTCTGAGGGTCATCGGCACAGCCTTCCCCACGAGCTCGCTCAGCCAAACGGCAAGAGCAAACTCCAGCTGAGTAGCGGTCATATTTGCTTAGCCAATGCGAGATGTGCTCAATGTCTACAGATTCATTAACGTGTTCAATGGACTTCTCAACTGGAATAACGTGCATACCGATTCCAGCGCCACCAGGCGGCACCATCTTTGTCACTTTCTCTAGCGGCAAAAATGACATGCGCTCAAAAAAAGCGGCAATCTCGGGGTGTTCTTCGAGCTGCTTTTGGTTCATGACTGTAAACTCAGCTGAGCCTGGCACGAACATCGGCAAGACATACTGCTTTTCGTGCGCTTCGTTTTCCCAGTTATATTCAATGATTCCCTTGATGCTCATGTCATCAAGAAGCTGCTGGAGCTTTTCTGCATCAAAATCGCATTTAGCAAGAAGTTCGTCAAAAGTGACAGGAACACGCACTTTCATGTGGTGCGTAACCTTAGCTTCATCTTCAGTCATTACAGAAGCTAAGCCCCAATAGTCGGGGTCATTAGCAGAAGTTTTATTGCCGATGCGATCAGTAACCTTAGCAGCGGTTTCCAAAACTCCAGGCTTTAGTGGCTCAGAAGCGGCAGGTCCAGGGCGATTAACATCGTCGGTGGTGTCGAAGGTAGTGTAGGTGTCTTTTTCTGAGAAATACTCGTGAGCAATCACGCGCAGAGGCTCGCCGCCAGAATTTGTGGTTGGAATCACATTTCTGGCAGCGATTTCTTTGTCAGTTAACCGACCCCTCATTGGGTTATTAATTACATTCTCGGACATAATCTACCCCCCCCTAGACATGCCTTTTAGTTGTGCAAAAGAGCCCCTCCTAAACAAGCTCTTTTAAAACTTGAATGAGTTAATTACTTTGAGAATTTGCCAAAGTCAGCAATTCCTGCAAAGCACTCAATAAAGTTATTCAAAATCTTTACTCTGTTGTTCTTTATTGCTTCGTCTTTATCCATAATCATGGTGCTGTCAAAGAACGCATCAACTGGTCCACGAAGCGAAGCTAGGCACTTCAGAGCTGCAAAGTAATCGGTCTTAATGAGGCCTGCGATTTCCGCTTTTGTTTTCTCAATCGCATCTACGAAGACACGCTCATTGTCGCCAAACAAGCTCTCTTCAAGATCAGTTCCTAGTTGCATATCACTCAGTGAATGAGCTCTTGAGAATGCTACGCTCAAATCCTCGAAGTCGTCTTTCATCTCTTCGCGAGCCTTCTGCAAGTCACAAGCACGAGAAATGATGACAATAGGCTCCTGAACACCTGAAGCCATAACTGCATCAATAGTTTCCTGCTCACAGCCAGCAGCCTTTGAAAGCTGGCTTGCTCTGTCGCCAAAGAAGTCAACGATGCTCTCTTTAGCAGCGTCAACGTCAAATTCAATTCCCTGTTCTTTGAGATATTTAAGAGCATTATCAATTGCAGGAAGAAGGTCAATGTCAAGCCCAGCCTGCATAATTGCAACACAACCAAGAGCTGCACGACGCACGCCGAATGGGTCCTTTGAACCTGTTGGGCGCTCGCCAACTGCAATCAAGCCGCATACTGTGTCGAGTTTGTCAGCCAGAGCAACAACCTTGCCAACAATCTCTTGAGGGACATCATCACCAGCAAAACGTGGGCAGTAATGCTCTTTAATTGCAAGAGCTACATGCTCGTTTTCGCCGCTTGCAGCTGCATAGTAGCTGCCCATGATGCCTTGAACGCTTGTAAACTCAATAACAGCCTGACTTGGAAGGTCAGCTTTTGCGAGATAGGCAGCGCGCACTGCATCGGTCTTTTCTTCTTCAGAAAGCTCAGCTTGGCAAGCAATGTAGGTTGCAAGTATCACGTTTCTGTCATTCTTAGCTTTAATTGTGCCAAGTTTTTCCTGGTAGATAACCTCTTCGAGCTTTTCGACATTGTTCTCAAGAGGCTGTTTTAGGTCCTCGTCATAAAAGAACTTAGCGTCATAGAGACGAGCGGCAACAACGCGCTCGTTTCCGTCAACGATGATTGCTTCGTTCTCAGGGTTGCCGTTTGAAACAATGACAAACTTGTTAGACAGCTTGCCATTAGCTTGATAGAGCGGGAAATAACGCTGATGCATAAGCATTGCGTCAACAATGATCTCCTCTGGAACCTTCAAGAACTCTTCATCGAATGTGCCAACCATTGGTGTTGGGAACTCTCCAAGGTTTGTAACCTCAACAAGAGTCTTCTCTGGAATTCGAGCAGTGTAGCCTGTCTCTTCTTCGATTTTCTTAATTCCATCGAGAATGATTTGACGGCGCTCTTCCTGAACAGGAATAACACTTGCACTGCGAACAACTGAAATCAAATCGTCGGCTGAAGGCACAACATGTGGACCAGGGTTTAGGAAGCGATGGCCAATTGTTGTGTTTGAGCTTTTAAGGTTAGCCCACTCAACATCAACAACATCGGTTCCAAACATAGCGCAAAGCCATCTTACAGGGCGTGAGTAAACCTCGCGTGTTGATCCCCAATTGCAAGATTTAGGCCATTTGATTCCGTTGATTGTTTTTAGGCAAATGTCGCCGAGCAAATCAATTACGTTTACAGAAGGTGTGACAACGGTGGCGCAGTAATTTGCCTTGTCGCCCTCGCCTTCCAAGACAAGATCTTCAACTGCAACGCCTTTTGAACGAGCAAAACCCTCAAGAGCTTTGCTTGGAGTTCCGTCTTCGTTAAAAGCGATTTTCTTAGAAGGTCCTCTGAACTTCTCGACTTTCTCATCGGTAACTTCTGCGATGTCATGAGCGACAAAAATCTGACGGCGAGGTGAAGTGTAAATCTCAACTTCGCCATGAACGATGCCAGCATCATCGAGGAGTTTTGGAACCAAAACCTTCATCTGCTCCGTGGCATCAGCCAAGTCAAAAGCAGGAATTTCTTCTGAACCAATTTCAAATGCAAATGTCTTCAAAGCCATGGTTCTACTCCTTTCCTTCCTTGCCGCAAACTACTTTCATGTAGGACTCGCAGCATCCCTTCGCAATTTCGCGAACACGGAGAATGTATGATTGGCGCTCAGTTGCAGAAATCATTCCACGAGCGTCGAGCAGGTTGAATGTGTGGCAGCATTTCAAAACTGAGTCATAGGCTGGCAAAGGAAGATCTTTCTTCAAAAGCTCGTTTGCTTCAATCTCGCGCTTCTCAAATTCCTCGAGCAGGAATTTAGGGTCAGACTCCTCAAAGTTGTAACGCGAGAACTGCTTCTCGTTCTCGAGATAAACATCGCCGTAGGTGTAAACGTGACCCTCAGCATCGCGTGCCCATTCGATGTCAAAGACGTTATCAACGCCCTGTACAAACATAGTGAGTCGCTCAAGACCATACGCAAGCTCTGCTGGAACTGGAAATGTCTCAAAGCCACCGACCTGCTGGAAGTAGGTAAACTGGGTGACTTCCATGCCGTCAATCCAGACTTCCCAACCAAGACCCCAAGCACCGAGCGTTGGGCTCTCCCAGTCGTCTTCCACAAAACGTACATCGTGCTTGTGAATGTCGATGCCAATTGCTTCAAGAGATCCAAGGTAGAGAGCCTGAACATCATCAGGTGAAGGCTGCAAAATTACCTGGAACTGATAGTAAAACTGAAGCCTGTTCGGGTTCTCGCCATAACGACCGTCAGCTGGGCGACGACACCCTTGAACATAGGCTGTCTTCCACTTCTCTCCTGCTAAAGTTTTCAAGGTTGTTGCAGGAGCGTTAGTACCGGCGCCAACCTCGTTGTCATATGGTTGCAAAATGACGCAACCTTGTTCAGACCAATACTTTTGAAGATTCATCACGACTTCTTGAAAAGTCTGAGAACCCTCTCTAGCTTTTCTGCGCTCCATAACAGCAATCCTTTCTGTCTAAAAAAAATGAATATCACTAATCGGCCAGTAAACTGCAAAAGCTCTGCTTTGAATTGAACTGACCGGTATAGCCCCAAAATATCGCGAATCCTGCGAATTCGTTCTGTTATCCCCCATTACAAAAACGTAGCCTTCGGGAACTGTGTAGGGATAGCTAGTAATAGCTATGGTATTCGCCAAAGGATACGACTCCTTCCCGTTAGTATAGCCTTCATCTTTTGCTACACCGTCAACAACCAGCTTGCCACCCTCAAAATTAACAGTTTGGCCACTTGTTGCAACAACGCGCTTGATGAGAAGGCGCGACGGGGTTTGCGGATCATTAAAAACAACAACGTCGCCAGCTTCAGGGTCACGCATGTGGTAGGTAATCTTTTCGCCAAAGACGTTGTCGCCAGTGAGAATTGTTTGTTCCATTGAGCCCGATGGAATTGTGTAGGGCTCGATAACAAAAGTTCGAAGAAGGAACGAAAGACCAAGAATTAAAGCTGCGCAAACAATAATCCAAGCAATTGAACGCAAAATGCCAAAGCCTTTTGAATTTGCGTGGTCTCCCTCGTACAACTTATAACTCCCAACTGGATTTTATTTAGATTTGTAACTTAAAAAATTATACGTTAAGCAACTTTTAGTATTGCCTGCGTGACTTCACTTTTTCTAAAGTTTCTAAATCAATTGGGGACAAAAGACCGTCGCGAAGAGCTCGCTCAATTAGATCAGGGCGATTGACCCAAGTGCGCTTAACGCTCTCGCTTCTGTTGAATTTTTCAATTTCTGGAGTGTTGCCACTACGAAGAATTTCAGGAACTTCAAGACCTCTCACATTAACAGGCCTTGTGTATTGGGGATGTTCGAGAAGATAGTCGGAAAACGACTCGTTGACGGCTCCCGTTTCGGCTCCAAGGACTCCTGGGATTTTGCGAACGACGCTGTCAATAATTACAGTTGAGGAAAGCTCACCAGATGTGAGCACATAGTCACCGATTGAAATTACGTCATCGGCCAGGGCATAAACGCGCTCGTCAAGCCCTTCATAATGGCCACAAATAAAAAACAGGCGTTCTTCCTGGCTAAGTTCAGAGGCAAGTTTGTCGTTTAGAATGCGACCCTGAGGAGCAGCAATAATGATTCTTGCTTTTTTACCCTCTGCAGCCTCACCTTTTGAATGAGCGGAAATGCGGGCTTCAACTTCCTCTTCGCCAAGCAAACTGGCAACTGCATCAAAAATTGGCTCAGCAAGCATAATTAAACCCTCGCCACCACCATAAACATAGTCGTCAGTCTTCTTGTAGTTACCCGTTGCCCAGTCACGCAAGTTATGAGCATGAAACTCTAGATAGCCATTACGCTGGGCATTTTTCATAATCGATTCGTTCATGTGAGAATCGAAAAGCTGAGGGAAAGTTGTTAGGCAATCAATTCTCATAAACTAAAAACACCCGCTTGGAATAGTTACAGTGATAATGCTTAAGTCATCATCAATGTCGACAATCAAATCGTCATGCAAGATAATTTGAATCTCCTCGTCGCCATCATTGCAAATTGCAAGCAGTTGCGTTGGCATCTCGATGATTTCATCGGCGACATATTCATGCCCTGTCTCAGCGTCTTTAATAGTCCAGCCCACAAATTTAGAAGTTTCAGGCTGTTCAAGATTTTGAGCAATCTCCGATGCGACAAGCAAATGCATTCCATCTAACTCGCGAAGCTCAAACTTGTCAAATTTCTCTTTGAAAGTGACAGTGACAAAATCATCACCAAAATTGACGGCTTTAATCGTCAGTTTTCGCGGGAAATCTAGCTTTGGAGGAACGAGGCTAACCTCAAGATTTTGTTTTGGAAAATAAGAAATGTCTGTGCATTCAACAGCACAGACATTCATTAATTTTTTTCTAAAACGAACGGTGCAAATGTCGCACCATTTGTTTGTTTGAATAACAGAATTAGTCAATTAACTCGACTTCCACATGCGCGCCTGATTTGATTGCACAGGCGCGTGCAAGACGACGAATCGATTTGATGATGTGGCCTTCTTTTCCGATGATGTGGCCAACATCTGACTCATCTACCTTTACTTCAATCGTAATGTCGCCATTTTCCTTCTCGGAAGAGGCGACCTCGACTGCGTCAACATCATCAACGATGCTTTTTACGAGATATTCAACTAGACCTGTGACGTTCTCACAAACAGAGGACATTATTTAGCGTCCTTTTTGTAGTTCTCGTAAAGGCTTGCAACTACGTCTGTCATTTGAGCACCTTGAGCAATCCATTTGTCGGTTGCTTCAACGTTGAACTCAATGAGTTTAGGATCAGAGCAAGGGTTGTAGCGGCCAACCTGCTCAATGAACTTGCCGTCGCGTGGGCAACGTGAGTCAGCAGCAACAATCTTGTAGTATGGACGTTTTTTAGCACCATGTCTGGCGAGGCGAATTTTAACCATTTCTAAGTATTCTCCTTATTTGTTTAAATCATAAGTTTGCAACTTTTACATTCTACTTCAAAACACTGGGCGTTCTTATAAAAAGTTTTTTGAGAATTATCCCAGCTTGTTAGCAATATCCATAATGTCTTTCATTGAAAGACCTGCTGGCAAACCAGCATTTGATGGACGATGAGTGCGCTTCTTTTGCTTCTTTCCACCCTTGCGTGGTCGCTTTGATTTTGTCTGCTCTTGACCCGTAACCATCTTTTTGACCATCTTGCGCATTTCGTTGTAGCGCTTGATGAGGTTATTAACATCGGTTACGGTAACGCCTGCACCAGCGGCAATTCTTTGACGGCGAGAAGCATTGAGAACATCAGGAGTGTTGCGCTCCTTTTCTGTCATGGAGTCAATGATGACCACCATGTTGTCGAGCGCTTTCTCATCGACCTGACCTTGGTTTAGATATTTATCACCACCAGGCAACTGACCAACGAGCTTCGCTACGCCACCCATTTTGTTAATTTGGGAATTAATCATCTTGAAGTCGTTAAGGGTAATGTTTCCCCTGGCGAGGTTTTCTGCCTCAATTGCAGCTTCTTCATCCTTTTGTGCTTGGACTGCAGCTTCAACAAGGGAAACAACGTCGCCCATGCCAAGAATGCGCTTTGCAATTCTGTCAGGATGGAATTCTTCAAGAGAGTCAGGTTTTTCACCTGCAGAAATAAACTTGATTGGCTTGCCTGTGACTTCGCGAACAGAAAGAACGCCACCGCCACGAGCGTCGCCATCCATTTTTGTGAGGATGACACCGTCGAAGTCAAGCGCATCGGAGAAAGCAGAAACTACGCCGACGACATCCTGGCCGGTCATTGCGTCAACAACCATGAGGATGTATTCAGGCTTAACAGCTTCCTTAATTGCAATTGACTCATTCATCATGTCTTCGTCAACATGCAAACGGCCAGCCGTGTCGATAATGACCACGTCTTTCATGGTGTCAATTGCGTGCTGAACGCCGTGCTTTGCAATTGCAACTGCGTCATCGATGTCTTCGCGGTAAACCTTAACATCGATTTCAGCACCGAGAGTTTCGAGCTGATCTTTAGCAGCAGGACGGTAAATGTCGCAAGCTACGAGCAAAGGTTGGTGACCTTCGCGCTTCAGTTTGTATGCAAGTTTTGCTGCAGCAGTAGTTTTACCTGAACCCTGCAAACCAGCAAGCATGATTACGTTTGGAATTCTTGAAGAAAACTCAATTCTTGAAGTCGTCTTACCAAGAAGGTCGGTCAGCTGATCAAGAACAATCTTGACAACGTTTTGCGCAGGAGTCAGCGAATCCATAACTTCGCTGGTCAAACAAAGCTCTTTTGTTTTGTTTGTAAAGTTTTTAACTACTTTGTAGTTAACGTCAGCCTCAAGAAGCGCAAGGCGAATCTCGCGAATTGCAAGCTCGATGTCCTCTTCAGAAAGCCTTCCCTTGCCTTTTAAACCGTCAAAGACAGACGTTAATTTATCGCTTAAATTATCGAGCACAATAATTTCCTTTATTCCTTGTAACGATCATCAAAAGAACCAACAAGAGCTTTTGCGAAATCGTTAGCATTGAAGTCTTTCAGGTCATCAATGCCCTCTCCCACTCCAATTTTGTAAATTGGGAGCTTGAGCTTTGACGATATTTGAACGGCAATGCCTGCCTTTGCAGTGCCGTCAAGCTTTGTAATGATTATGCCATCAAGGCTTAAGGCATCGTTAAATTTTTGAGCCTGAATTAAGCCATTTTGCCCAGTTGTTGCATCGATTACGAGAACGGTGTAGACATCCATGTTTGCACGCTTGCGAACAACGCTAACAACCTTTTCGAGCTCGCGCATCAAGTCGTCACTTGTGTGAAGACGACCAGCTGTGTCAATTAGCACCAAATCGCTGTCTTCTGCTTCTGCAGCTTCAAGCGTTGAATAGCAAACACTTGCAGGGTCAGCGCCTCGCTTTGCAGAAATGATTTTAACGTCAGCGCGATTAGCCCACTCTTCAAGCTGCTCAATAGCTGCTGCTCTAAATGTGTCGCCGCTCCCGAGCAAAACCTTCTTGCCTGACTCTTTAGCTTCCTTTGCGAGCTTGCCGACAGTAGTGGTTTTGCCTGTGCCGTTAATGCCGACAAACAAAACACATGCTTTTGGCTGCTTAAAGATGTCAATTTCTGCAGGAGTAAACTGCTCAGCAATTCGCTTGTCAAGCTCGTCTAAAACTGCATAGGCATGAGGCAGGCCTTTTGCCGTTGCGTCGTAGCGAAGATCTTCCACAATCTTTACTGCCACATCGCCGCCAAGATCGCTTAAAACCAGCACCTCAAGCAGGTCATCCCAAAACTCTTCTGTGAGCTCAGGACCGCGGTCAAGCAGGAAATTTACTTGTTCTTTAAAAGAGTCTCTTGTTTTCTCAAGACCCCTAGAAATCGATTCGAAAAAAGCCATGATTTAGCTCCCCTCAACTTTATTCATCTAAGGCAAAAGCGCTCAGCTTCTGAGAAATTACCTTAGTAATGCCATCCTCTTGCATTGAAACGCCGAACAACAAGTCGGCCATTTCCATCGTTCTACGTTGGTGCGTGATGAAAATGAACTGCGTTTCCTCTCTCATATTATCAATGTAGGTGAGCATTCTCACAAGATTAGTATCGTCAAGCGCAGCTTCAACCTCGTCAAGGATATAAAAAGGCGTTTTTCTTGTGTTGTAGAGCGCAAAGAGGAACGAAAGTGCAACAAGCGATTTTTCTCCACCAGAAAGAAGTGAAATCTTGCGAATCTTTTTGCCAGCAGGGTTCGCAGAAATCATAACTCCCGACTCATCCAAGTTATCTGGATTTGTCAGCGAAAGTTCACCGAAACCGCCAGGGAAAAGCTCAGTAAACGTCGACTTGAAGTTTTCGTTTACACATTCAAACGTCTTCTCAAATTGCTCTTTAAAACGCTTTTCAATCAATACATCAATTTTTTCAATCGCCTGAATTGAAACCTTAATGTCTTGAAGATTCGAGTTCATAAAATCGAAGCGCTCTTGCAAAGCCTCATAATCGGCGCGAGCGGAAAGGTCAATTGAGCCAAGCTTGCTCATTTTAGAATTGAGCTCGCCTGCCCTTTCCTCTAAAGAAGCACGGTCTTCTACGGAAGGCAGAGTGAGTGCTTGCATTAGCTCCCCATCAAAGTTCGCCTCAATTCGCTCCGTGGCCGACTCAAGAGCCATGTCGGTCTTGGTAAGCTCAATCTTGTGCGAGCTGATTTTTTCAAAACAGCCGTCTTTAGCTGCGTTTTTCTCGCTCAAGTCATCTCTTAGTCCAGACAAACGAGTGAACAATCCCGACATGCGCTCGTCGTTCTCGGGGCTATCAAAATCAAAGAGATGCGATTTTGCCCTAAATGAGTTAAGGAGAGAGTTAACTGAAGCGCTCACCTGGTTAATCATTTCAACCTTAAGGCCAACGCCAGCTTTTTCTGCCAAAAGTGAGGTTGTCTTTTTATCGAGAGCGTGGTTGTCGCGTGCCTGCGAATCAATCAAGCGCTCAAGGTAAACATAGCGCTCTTTCACAACTGCAAACTGTGGCTTTAGCGTTGTGAGTTTTTGCATGCTTGCATCAATTTCTACTTGAATGCTATCGCGCGAGTTTTGAAGTTCACGCAGCTCAGAAGCAGCAAGCGAGCCAAGCTCCTCTTCCGATTCAAGCTCTTCAGTTAATTTATTGATGTCAAGATTAGTGTTCTCAAAATTGGAATTCTCTTCGATTTCGCGAGCTACGTTTCCAAGCGTTATTTGTAGCTGCTCAACCTCGTGATTGATGTTCTTAAGGCTTGAATTGTTAGAGTCGAACTTAGCCCTAACTTCAGCTAGCTGCTGCGAAACGCCTAGAGATGCTGCTTGCGCATCACTCAAAGCACGTGTAGCCTCATTGACTTTAGATGTGAGCTCGCTAACGAGTTCGTTATTTTTCTTTAATGCTAAACGCAGTTCTTCAATTTGCCGCGCTCTGTGAAGAACACCAGCGTCTTCCCCATCGGTCTTAGAAGAAAGAAGCACTGACCCATCGGGACGAACAATGTCGCCGCCTTTTGTCACGCACACTAGCCCATCGTTTGGGCTTGAGACACGAATGCATTCCTCAAAAGAGTCGCATACAACAACATCGCCGAGCAGCGACATAACAACGCTAGAGACTAAATCTTTAGCCTCAATATGATCGATGAGATAGTTAAGACCTGCGACCCTCTTGACCTCCGATGAATGCTTTTGAGTCAAAAGCGAAAGAGCAAAATTGGAAGTGTCGCCGTGCTCAACTGAGATGTCTAGCAGGCTAT
>JAUMVS010000172.1:2800-3218 GCA_030530045.1 Phoenicibacter congonensis | reverse complement strand
ACAAAAAGGGAGTCTTGCTGTGCGCGGGCCTTCCCTCCCTTTCGTGGCGTGTGCCACAAAAGGGGAGTCTTGCTGTGCCGGTGAGGCGCTCCACCCTATGGGCCATACCGCGCCGATGGGGCGCATAAGTCACGGCGGACCGTGCATCATCGGCGGCGGCGTATGCAGAACAGCCAAAAACGGAGCGCGTCGGCGGGAAATCACAGCCGATTATGGCGGCCGCACACTGCGAGAAAGTCTACAAATACCGCATCTACCTGGGCATATGCACGGCACAGCGCATCGTATGCGGCTTATTGCTCCGATAATGCACATTATGTAAAGTAAATATGCACCATATACATAAAATATTGTTTGTGTTGTCACATATACACAATACAAGAAAGGTGTACCATAAGAGGCACGCCAAGACGGCGGG
>JAUMVS010000172.1:0-2790 GCA_030530045.1 Phoenicibacter congonensis | reverse complement strand
TGAGGAAAGGAGGGGAAGGAAGGAAGGATGGACGACGCGGCAGGAGGCATCCAGCAGGAGGCGCTGGCGGCCATCAGGCTATCCATGCCTGACGACGTCTACCAGCGCGTCAAGCACGCGGCCGTGGACGCGAGGACGAACGCGAGCGCCTGGATTCGCGACGCAATCGCCGAGCGCCTGGACAGGGTGCCAGACGACGAGGGTCTAGCGGAGCTCGCGGGAAAGTACGACGCGCTCAACGAGACGGGGCGCGGGCTGCTGCTTGACCTCGCGCGGCTTGTGGCGGACTCGCCAAGCTACCGAAAGGCCGGCAGGCGCGAGTACACGGCGGCGGACTAGGCACGACACCGACGGGAAGGCATCACAGAGACAGGAAAGGGGAGCACGGCCATGCTCAACTATGCGAACACACTAGATCTCGAAAGCTCACTTGCAGGAAGCACGTTGGGGGTTATCGACCTGCTGGACGACGTCGCACGCGACGTGACGGCCTGGGCTGACATCCTGATGGCGGTATCGGAGCAGGGCGGGCCAATCGAGGGCCGCCAGCTGGAGCCGATAAGCGCGTGCCTGGCATATGCCGGCAAGGCGTTGAAGCAGGCGAGCGGGGCGCTGCACGCCCCGACAACGGAGTAACCGTGCGGTTGCCGGGCGGTTGCGCCTGCGGTGCGGGGGCGCGATGCGTCGTATACTCGCGCACCGGCCCGCGCACCGAATGCGGTGCGCGGTTGCAACCGCCCGCAACCGCGAAGGAGACACGCAGGAATGGCAACAGTGGCGAAGTCAATCAGGCTCACTGCCGCAGAGTGGGAGCAGCTGGACGGCATAGCCGCCGAGACCGGGCATTCCCTGTCCCGCACGGTGGCCGCGCTGGCCTCGGAGTGGCTGGGGCACCACGGCGCACCGCAGGCGGTGACAGGAGAACCGCATGGCGAACCGCGCACCGCAGGCGGTGGCAGGAGCAACCGCCCAGCCGCTGCAAGCGGCGCGGAAGCGGTGCCTGTAGAAGAGAAGGTAATCGACGCGCTCACGGCGCAGCTCGCGGAGAAGGACGCCCAGATATCGCGCCTGATGGACGCATTGCAGACGGCGCAGGAGGCCACGAAGGCCGCCCAGACGCTCCACGCGGCGACGGTCGGCACAAAGGCCCTGGCAACGCGCAAAGGCGGCATGGCGGGCATCTGGGCAAGGCTCACGAGGAGGGACGAATGCTCAGCTTCGAGCTAAAAGGCGGCGAGCCTGGCGAGAAACCACCAGACATGGAGCGAGATCTTGAGCGCCTGCGCGACCTATCGGCGCAATTGTCCGCTGCGGAGCGGCAGATGCTGGGCGACTTGCTTGAGCGCATGGGGGCATATCTGGACTCGACGGGGTCGGCGGCGGCGTTGTTCGCAGCCCTGACCGCTTCGGCGGTGTCGTTTCTGAACCACATGGCAGAAGACGCCAGGGCGGCACACCCCGAGCTTCTCGAGGAGGCGGACGGCGCGCTGCGAACCAGGATACTGCGCAAGGTGCGGGTCCCGCTCGTCGAGAGCGGGACGGAGCTCACGCTGATGCCCGGCGTGTACGAGACGCTCACAACAACCGGCGGCACCGACGGCGAGAGGGCGGAGCAGGCGACGGTGCTGTACGCGCCAGCCGGCGGCGGGGCGGCGGGGAGCATCCCCTTGAAGGCCGTCGCCCTCGCGCTGGCCGTCGAGGATGCCCAGGAAGCCGACGTCAGAGCGCTGGCATACCTGTACATGCACGCTGCGGCCGACGTGGACATACCCGGCGATGAGGAAATCGAGGCCATGGCGTCAGGGCGGTACAAATGGCCGCACGCTGTTTCCGGAGGGCCGGGAGGTGCCGCCCGGAGGCGCGCACCGAAACAGGACACGGCGAGGCCGGAGAGCTACCCCATAGGGCTGAGCAAGCTACAGTCATCGCTGCCGGATTGCCAGTACGACGTTAAAGAGGTCATCGACGTTTCAGGAAAAGGCGAGGCCCTGCCTGCAACCGTGGCCGTCCTCCTGTCGATGGACGACGACAGCATAGCGACAAGCCGCCCAGTGACCGGCTACGACCTCGCTGTGCACAGCGCAGTTGCTTCGCTATGGGTGGCCGGGAACAGGTACTTCACGCCGGCGCAGGCATACAAGGCCATGACTGGAAGAGACAGCGACCCGGGACCAGCAGCGCTCAAGAGAGTCGAGGAGAGCCTGGACAAGCAGTGCTGCACGCGCGTGACAATCGACATGACCGAAGAGGCCAGGCGGCGCGACCTCAACGTGAACGGTTTCGAGGCGTCAAAGGCAGAGCTGACAACGAACATGATATGGGCGGCGAAGCTCAGAGTTGAGACACGCGGCGGCGGCGAGGTCATGGGCTACCTCATCAAGGAAGCCCCGATTTTCTACGCTCATGACAATTCAATCGGTCAGGTGAGGTCCGTCAGCGTGCGATACCTGGCGGCGGCGTCGGAGGCTGTCAAGCCGGTGGAGCAAAACATCGTCACGAGGGACTACCTGTTTCGGCGCATCGAGGCGATGAAGAACTCACCGAAGCTGTCGAGGCGCATACGGTATGAGGCGCTGTACAAGGTGGCAGGCATCAACGAGGAGAGCCGCACGACTACACAGAGGCGGCGCGAGGCAATCGGGAAGATGCTCGACGCGCTGAGGGCAGAAGGCTACATCAAGGGCTGGGATGAGTACAGGGACAAGGGGAGCAACGGAAAGATGGCAGGCGTTGAAATCCGGCTGTGATATGTGCTCAAACCGTGTCTGAAAGCGCCAGCGCAAGGCAATC
>JAUMVS010000171.1 GCA_030530045.1 Phoenicibacter congonensis | reverse complement strand
ATCTTCATAAAAATGGCGTTCCCACACAAGTCACAGAAAATCACTTGCTTCCTCGCGAACAGAAGGACCCCTCATTACTTTCTGCGGAGGGGGCTCTGCAAGCGCTTCACAGGATGGCACTTTCCAACGCCATTCGATTCATGCGTATGGTCAGTACGGATGAATCTTTAGACCAGTTATTGGAGCAGGCCAAAAGCGAAAAAAGTTTTCAGCAGATCCGAACCTATCTCCATCTTTTGGAAGAATACAGTACGTACATGACTGCAGAGAACAAGAAAAAAACATTGGCTCTGCTCTATGAACTTCTGATGCATCCGGATGGAGATGTGCGCCGAAAGTCCGGCCAGATCATGGGGCAGATCTTAGCCAACAGCGGGCCAAAATATCGAAAAGAGCGCCCTCATTCTGCTCGAAAAGACGCAATGACCCCCACGATGATGGCCTTGCTGGATGAGTCTGTCAGTCTTTGGGAGCACTATATCCTGCTGTGCCTACATCCGGACCGTAAAGTTTCCCCAAAACATGCACTTCGCATCTCAAACTCACTCAAGACGATCTGCATGAGCCTTTTCGCCAGCTGTGATGAAAAAGAGGCTCAGCCCATGCTTCCACCGCTCCTGCGCCTTCTCTGGCAGGCAGAAGGAGAGGACCGCTTCGTCTTGGTTGATGCGTTCAGCCGCATTCCCTGGAGCTATTTCCCGCCGGAATCCCTGCCACCTACGATCGATGCGCTGGGGAAGATGGTTCTCAGTGGGGATGTCCCTCTTCAGCTCAACGCGCTCCGCGCCCTGGAGCAACTTCGTTTACACCGTCCGGAGACAGAAGACGCGATCGTCCATGCAGTACGTCAACTGAATGTCTCTCCTGGGCCGCATTCTCAGGTCCTCGATTGTATGCGGCAGCGTGTTCTCGGCCTGCGTATGAACGAGATCAGCAGCGGAGAAGTTTCTGATTTCTACTTAAGCAACCTGAAGAACGCGGTTCACTGGACCATAAAGCTGGTACAGATCGACCTGCTGTGCGATGATGTTCGTCGGCATCCGGATTCTGCATTCCACACGGCCATGCATTTGTCCAATCTGCTCTCCGTAAGCGAACATCTGCCTGTGCGTGAATATGCTGGGCAACGCTTGCTGGAGGTATGTCAAGCATTGACCATCTCTCAACGAAATGAGATTGCTATTGACTTGATCCGTGAACTGGAAAGCGGGCAGGATCAGATCTCCCGATTTATCCCTCCGTATGCTGGGAACATCATCTGTATGCTGCCAGAAAAAGAGCTTTTGGAGGCGGTCGATCTTCTGGAAGCGCTGCTCCATGGTGGCTTAGTGAGGCCCGCTCGAACAGCTCTGTATACCCTAGGAGAAGTCCTGAACGATCTGCCAAACAACCCCGCCATCGCACAGCGGATCCTTGGTATCGTGATAACCGGCGTAAGCCATTATGACAGCGAGATTCATCGGGCAGCCCTGATGGTCCTGTGCAAAGAGATCTTCGGCAGCCAGCGCATCAGCATGGACTTCCGCCATGACTACTTTGTTCTACTACACAAAAAGCTGCTGACAATCTTATCCGAGCCACGAGAAGGAAAACTCACGTTCTTTAACCGGGCTGCGATGCTCAATTACCTCTACCGTTTCATGATAGCCTGTCAAGTCCAGCGAGGTGGATTCCATTTTCTGCCTGCAAAACCAGCTGCATTTTTCCCTGGGACCTTTGACCCTTTCTCTGTTGGACACAAAAAAATCGTGGAAGAGATCCGCTCGATGGGATTTCAAGTGTACCTCGCTGTGGACGAGTTTTCCTGGAGCAAAAAAACGCTGGCCAAGCTGATGCGCCGTCAAATCGTTGTGATGTCAGTCGCAGATCAGTGGGACACCTACCTTTTTCCAGATGATATTCCGATCAACATCGCCAACCCCAAAGACTTAGCGATCTTGAAGCATTTACTAGGTCACACAGAGCTCTATCTTGTCGCAGGTAGTGATGTGATCCGCAATGCTTCTGCTTACCGTAGCACCGAGCTTGGGTCGGCCGCAGAATATAATCATATCGTCTTTTATCGAGATCGGGAGGAAGAAGCCCAAAAGCCGCCGTTATCTTCCTTTATTCAAGGAAAATTGGAAACATTTTCTTTGCCATCCTTCTTTGAAACTGTCAGCTCGACACGTATTCGGGAATCGGTTGATCAAAATCTGGATATTTCCATGTTGGTCGATCCCGTCGTTCAATCTTTCATCTACGAAAATGGACTGTACTTGCGGACACCTGAACGAAAGAATATCCTCCGTCGGGAAGACCTATACTTCCGTCGTTTCCGTGCCCCATCTCCAGAGTTACCAGGAGAGATGGCTCGTCTGCTTTCTCAAAAAAAAGAGCCTTTGGGCGTTGTTCTGCGGGCCAGACCTCAAGAACTACTTGGCTGGGTCGTGGGGCATACGCTTCACGGAGCAGACCTCTATGATGCACTCCAATCGTTGGAAGCTGCCAATTACGTTCGCCGCCACACATCAGGCCGTATTTTGCTGATCGATCATGTCCATCCAGAAGGGGACATCCATCAACGTCCCACAGTCTGCCGGATGCTGTTAAACGAATTGCTGGCACGCAGCCTAGAATATGATCATACCTACGCCGTCTGCCGTTGCCAGGCGGAAGACACGTCCTTACGCTATGCTTTGGAACAGCTTGGGTTTATTCCGGTGAGTGGTCAAGAGGATATTTACTATGTAGATATGCGCTCCCCGGTCATGCTTCTGCAGGACGTTTTGCTCCAAATCAAAAAACCACACCATGACAGCAACGCGGTCAAAGCTGTTGTGAGGAAGACGCGGCCGAAGCTGCGTCGGGCTATAGCCAACCTTTTCCCAGGAAAACTGGTACTCTGCTTCGATTCAGAAATGCTGAACCAAGCCCTGATGGAGCGGGTAGAGACTCTGAACGGCGTGCAAAATGTTCCACCTGGTGTCCGCCGCCTAGGGCCATATATGTGCGTGCCATACGGAAAAATTCTCTCGGATGAGATCGTTCCCAACACCGTCACTAAGTCTCTTCGGGTTGAAAAATGCTACCAGGCAGATGCCTCCAGCTTTGAGGTCGTTGAATACCCAGGCTATTCTCCTTTGAAAAATCAGATCCGTACCTTGAAGTCCTTCCGACGCCCTGTGATCCTAGTCGATGACCTGCTGCATAAGGGATAACGCATTGCAAAGCTCGACCGACTGCTGAAGGAAG
>JAUMVS010000170.1 GCA_030530045.1 Phoenicibacter congonensis | reverse complement strand
TCTGGCGCAGATGCGACGATTGCTCAAAAGGCAGATCTGATCAAATTCGGCGTGATTATTGTATCCTCGCTGCCGATGATTATCGTATTCCCGTTCCTGCAAAAGTACTTTGAAAAAGGGGTAATGATTGGCTCGGTTAAGGGCTGATTATCATTATACAATACTAAGGAGGTATCCCGATGAAGAAGCTCGTTTCCATGTGCCTGGCGCTGATCCTGCTGCTTGGCATGACCACGGCCCTCGCGGATGACGCAAAGACTACGCTGAATGTGACGCTTATTCAGCAGGCAGTGGCAATCTCTCCCACGGAAATGCAGTTCCTGTCCGACCTGTGCGAAGAAGCGAATGTGGAAGTGAAATGGAAGACCTACACGTCCCAGACCTGGCAAGAGGTTAAAAACGTAATCTTGGCTACGCCGGATGAATTGCCCGATATCTTTATTGGCGCGATTACCAAGAGCGACTTTGCAACCTACAATTACTACTTTATCCCGTTGGAGGGACTGATTGAAAAATGCGGGCCGCACATTACCGCGATGTTCGAGGCTTATCCGGACACGAAGACCTTCGCTACTGAGCTTGACGGCAGCATCTACGGCTTGCCGACTCGTTGGGCCTTCCGTCCTGCTACGCATCGTAAATGGTACATTAATCAGGTGTGGCTGAACAACCTGGGGCTGGAAATTCCGACGACCTTTGACGAGCTTTACGATGTGCTGAAGGCGTTCAAAGAACAGGATGCCAATGGTAACGGCAATCCTAACGACGAAATTCCCTTCATCATTCCGAACTCGTTTAACTTCTTCATGACCCACATGACACGCATGATGGGCGCATATGGCAACTATTCTGATATTCAGACGACTTCCTGCAAGGACGGCCAGTTTGTTTATCTGCCTGCGACGGAGGATTTTCGTGATACCATTGCCTTTGTACATAAGCTGTATGCCGACGGGCTGCTTTACGAAGAAAGCCTGACGCTGGATTATAGCACATGGTCTTCTCTGGCGCGCGATCCGGAATCTGAAAACTGTGGCTGCACTATTGCGTGGTCTGCTAATGAGTTTGCCGGTTCCATGTACGATAGCCAGTTTGTCTGCATGGATCAGATTGCGGCGACTAAGGATATCCAGCCTGTTTCTTCCAATACGCCGTACAATTCCCTGACCTATAAGGGACATGGCGCGCAGATTACCACGGTGTGTAAGAATCCTGAGGCGGCCATGCGCTTCCTGGATCTGTGGTATAAGGAAATTTACTCCGTGCAGGCGTACTTTGGTTCTATTGGAACAGCGCTGGAACAGAACGCGGATGGAACCTACACCTTCATTGTGCCCGAGGGCTATGGCGTGGAAGAATGGCAGCGCATTAATGCGGTGATTGACACGGGACTGTATTACATTTCCGATGAGCTGCAAAGCCGGTTGATCGTCCCTAAGGCGTTTACGCAGGTGGTAGACGACGAGGCGGTTATTTCCAAGCGTGTTGCTGAAGCCGATGGCAATGCCTTCTACTTTGTCAAGCTGGATCCGGAAGACAATGCAGAAGCTGCGATTATCCTGAATGACTTGCAGACCATCACATCTACTTATATGGCGGATTGGGTGGTAAATGGTATTGCTGAAGGCTCTTGGGAAGAGTATGTAAAGAATTTGGAAAAAGCGCAAATGAAGGATTATCTGGCCATTTATCAAAATGCTTATGATGAACAAATGAAGTAAAACAATTGGCGTGGGGGCGAGGCGGTTGGCCATGGGCGAAGCGCCTCGTCCCTGCGCTTAACGATGAAACGAGGGAGATCGCTTGCAAGCAGTTGCTGAAAACAAAAAAAGAATCATAGATATAGAAACGGAGAATATAAAAGACAGAAACCGGCTGATTTTGCATCTAATGTGGCCGGCACTATGTGAAAACCTGCTTTCTACGCTGGTTTCCATGGCGGACACAGTGATGGTTTCATCCTTGGGTACCAGCGCAATCAACGCGGTTGGATTATGCACCCAGCCACGCTTTATCGTGTTTTCGGCTTTCATGGCGCTGGGAACGGGAACAACGGCGCTGGTAGCTCGTGCTAAAGGCGCTGGCAACCGGGAAGAGGCCAACCATGCGCTTCGGCAATCGCTGCTGATGGCGGCGGGCGTGGTGTTGCTGGTATGTGTGGCGATGCTGCTATGGTATCAGCCGCTAATTCGCTTTATTGCGGGAAAGAACATTGCGGAAGATACCATACAACTTGCGTTTGACTATTTCCGTGTACAGATTTATGGGTTCCCAACGTTAGGATTAACCTATATTATCAATGCCGCACTTCGCGGCTCAGGCAATACACGCGCTGCGTTTTATTCCAATGGCCTGGCTAATGTGGTGAATGTAGTCTTTAATTATCTGTTGATAAACGGCCATCTTGGGTGTCCGGCGCTTGGTGTAGAAGGTGCGTCTATCGCAACGGTCATTGGTCAAAGCGTTGCATTTGCTATATGTCTGTATTGGGTACTTGATGGCAAGAACTTTGTTTCTCTGCGCGGCCGCGGTGGAAAATGCTTTGATATGCATATGATTCGCCGTATCTCACGCATTGGCACGCCCGCCTTGATCGAGCAGGTTATTATGCGTGTTGGCATGATGCTTTTTACTCTGATTGTTACGTCGCTTGGCGATATTTCTTATGCTACGCATATTATTGGTATGAATATTCAGTCACTTTCATTTACTACCGGCATGTCCTTCGGTATTGCGGCTACAACCCTGACAGGGCAGACGCTGGGGCGAAAACGGCCTGACCTTGCCCGATGGTATGTGCGGGAAGCAATTCGAATGGGATATGTGCTGTCGTTTCTGGTTGCATTGGTGCTGCTTTTCTTTGGTGGCAAATTGGCTGGCATGTATAGCGATGAAGCGCAGGTACTGGCGTTAGCCGCTACGGTGCTGAAGATCATTGCGGTGGCAAATCCCTTATCAAATACGAGGTTTGTTTATAATGCTGCTCTTCGCGGAGCTGGCGACGCACGATTTACGGCGATCAGTACCTTCCTGGGGATTGTGGTAATCCGTCCGCTGATTGCATTTTTGCTGGTATTTGTAATTAAACTGGATCTGATTGGCATTTGGATTGCGTTAATATCTGATGCGCTATTGTGTTATGGCCTGGCTAAATGGCGCTGGAAAAGCGGCAAGTGGGCGATGATTCGCGTGTAAGAAAGGATGCTTGGCATGGAGATCGGAAAACACATAATCG
>JAUMVS010000169.1 GCA_030530045.1 Phoenicibacter congonensis | reverse complement strand
TGAGGCCATGGAAAAAATCGAGGCCGCCGGCACCCCCGTGGTCTGCATCAACTATTCCAAGGGAACTGAGGAAATGCAGGTCCGCTCTACCGAGATACTGGGTAAGCTGTTCCAGGTCGAAGATCGCGCTCAGGAGATTATCGATCTATACCGTGAAAAGACTCACGCTATCGTTGAACGCACTTCCAAGATCACTGACAAAAAGACCGCCTTTGACGAATGGCTGAACATAATTTCTTCTTACCGCGAAATATCCAAGTCCGGTAGTCCTTCCGGTTATCTGGGGCTGTATATGCAGGAAGCCGGCGCTGACGATATCATCAATGTATTCATCGAGCAGAACAACGATTCGGACAACACGACCATGACCATGAGTTTGGAATTCATCCTGGATCAGGACCCGGAATTCTATTTCCCCATAGGCGGTGAGCGCTCCGGTAATTCCGGCGACGGCCTGCTCATGGGCTACGGTGTGACGGAAGAGGAATTTCTGGCTTCCGCCGCTGGTTTGCTGTCCTCCCGTCCGGGCTTTGCCAACATCAACGCCGTAAAGAACAACAACGTTTACTGCATCGAAGACGGCATCCTCCGCACCATGCACGATTACACTGTAGTGGAGTATATGGCCAAGAGCATGTATCCGGAGGAATTTGAGGATATCGATCCGGAGCAGGACTTCCGCGATTTTGCAGAAAAATACCTGCCCATGCTGCCCATTGACGACGGTATTTTCTTCTACCATCTGGATCTGAACCAGTACGGTCAATAAACAGGAGGACTGCACCGCATGATTACCAATGAGCGGATCAAGAATTACTGGGAAGACTATGCCGATATGTTCACTGAGACTCTGCGCCGGGAGATTGCCTCCTCCCGGCCGGAGGCCTGGCGGGAGCTTATACTGTCCAACGGCCCGGGCCGCGAGCATATGCGCATATTGGATGTGGGAACCGGCCCCGGCCTCTTCCCCATAATACTAAGTCAGGCCGGACATGAGGTGACCGGCATAGATATCACTGAAAATATGATCGCCAGGGCACGGGAAAACGTGGCTCAGGCCGGTCAAAAGGCCACTCTGCTGACCATGGATTCTCAGGTCACTACCTTTCCTGACGGCAGCTTCGATATGGTGGTCTGCCGAAATCTGACCTGGACCCTGCCCGACCCGCCCAAGGCCTATCGGGAGTGGTACCGTCTGTTGAACAGGGGCGGCCGACTGATCGTGTTCGACGCCTGCTGGTATCTGTGGCTGTTCGACGAGGAAGAACGCCGGCGCGTGGCCGGTTACGAGGAAAGCCTGAACGGACTGATGGAAGGCGAGCTGGACGAGATGAGCCGCCAGCTTTTCATGAGCGACAAGCACCGCCCCCAGTGGGATCTGGAGGAACTAAGCCGCATCGGTTTCCGCCGGGTCTTTGCCGAGCTGGATCTGACTGACCGGATTTGGGGTGAGGCCGGACCGGAAAAGAAAAGCCCGCTTAAGGAATTTTTGGTGGGCGCGGAAAAATAACGCGATCGGGGCCGGAACGACATGCTCCGGCCCCACAGGTAAGTATATGCTGGAAGAAAACGCCTATAAAAAATTAAGCCGCCGCCGGCTGTTTTTTCTCGTTCTGTTCTTTGTCGCCCTGACTGCAGTGGGATTTTGGGACCTTATGGTGGGCTCATCCTCGCTTACGGTAGGGGAGACTATGCGGATAATACTCGGTATGTCCCAAGAACAGGATAAATACTACTATATAGTCTGGGGCGTACGCATGCCCATGACTCTGACCTGTATATGCGTAGGCGCCTCTCTGGCGCTGGCCGGCGAACAGATGCAGACTATTCTGCAGAACCCTTTGGCAAGCCCCTATACTCTTGGTATTTCCGCCGCCGCCAGTTTTGGCGCCTCACTCAGCGTGATTACAGGTTTCCCCTTCATTCCCATTCCCTGGCTGAACAATTCTCTGTCGTCGCTGATCTTCGCTCTGATTGCCAGCGCCTTTGTTTTCGCCCTGGTAAAATACCGGCAGCTGGATACCAAGGGTATGATCCTGTTCGGCATCATCGTCAACTTCTTCTTTACGGCTTTGCAGACGCTGATGCAGTATCTGGCCACGCAGGAGCAGCTGTCCGAGATCATGCACTGGACCTATGGTTCCTTCAGCAAGGCTTCCTGGGAAGGAGTAAAAGTCTGCTCTGCCAATTTCGCCATCTTTTTTGTTCTTTCTATGGCTATCAGTTGGAAGCTGACCGCGCTGTCTGCCGGTGAGGAGCGGGCCCGCAGTCTGGGTATAGATACGGACCGCCTGCGCCGGCGCACTTTTCTTTACGCCTCCGTGCTGACGGCGGTGGCTGTGTCCTACGTGGGCTCCATCGGCTTCATCGGCATCGTCGCACCCCACCTGGCCCGCAGCTACGTGGGAGAAGACCAGCGCTTTTTGGCCCCGCTGTCCGCTGTATTCGGCGTGATCGTGCTGCTGGCGGCTTCGGTACTGTCCAAGCTGTTGCGGCCGGGCGAGCTTATCCCGGTAGGCATAATCACCAATATGGTCGGCGTGGTATTTCTGGGCTACCTGATGATACGGAGGAAGATCTGATGCTGAAACTGGAAATACATGATGTTCGGTTGAGCTTTGGCCCCTTTGAGGTGCTAAAGGGCGTGAACGCTTCCTTTACGGAAAAGACCATGAATTCCGTGATCGGCATCAATGGCGCAGGTAAAAGCGTGCTGATGAAATCCATTGCCGGCCTGCTGAAAGCTCAGGGGCATATCTCGCTGACAGACGGAGAGCAAAAATTCGGCCATGCCCATATAGCATATGTTCCGCAAATGGCTTACTCCACCTCAGCCCTGACCGCGGTGGAAATGGTGCTGCTGGGGAAAGTCCGCAAGCTCAACTGGCGGGTCAGGGACGATGTGCTGCGGGAAGTGGACGAGATGATGGAACGGTTGAATATCAGTCATCTGGCGGAGAAAAAGTTTTCCGATCTCTCCGGAGGACAGAAGCAGATGGTGATCATGGCCCAGTCCTTTATTTCCAGGCCCCGTCTGCTGCTGCTGGACGAGCCTACCTCCGCTCTTGACCTCTATCATCAGTTGCGCCTGCTGGACGTGACCAGAGAATACTGTCAGGAGCATAATGCCATCGCCATAGTGGTCATGCATGATCTGTCCTTGGTTTCCCGCTTCTCGGACGAAATAGTGCTTTTGAACGAAGGACGGAGCGTCAGGCAGGGGCGACCCGACCAGGTACT
>JAUMVS010000168.1 GCA_030530045.1 Phoenicibacter congonensis | reverse complement strand
GCTACTGGTCACGCCGCGAAAGCCAGCATTTTTTAAATTCTCAAGCATCTCCGGCGAATCTACAAATCCGCCTGCTATATACGGACAGTCTCTTGCCTTTCTGAATATATCTATAAACCTAAGTGCATAGTAGGAAGGTCTTAGCTCAATAACATCGCTTTTCATCTCATTAATAGATGCTAGCACCTGATCTACTGCAAGCGAATCCTCTAGGGCAACTCTTCGGATAGTGTACATTCCTTCCTTTTTTGCCATAAGAAGCTTTGTGTTGCTTCCGCTCATCACTCCGTCTACGTCAAACATTTTCCGCATCATGGCAAATGCTGTCCTGTCATTTCCAAGTCCGCCTACAAGCTCTGGATTAACTATCGCCTTTTTCCCAGCTTGATGACAGCGACTGACAAGCTCCTTTAGATTACCTATATGTGAACACGAAAGCAGTACCCACTTCTGAGACTGCTTTAGTGCAGTATCCAAATTCCGTACATCCTTAACAGATGGTATAACATAAAACTTATTTTCATCAAACATGTAGTAGTATCCCCCTTTGATGCCAATTATTAATCCGTTTTGCTACATGCTCATATATATAGAAAGTAAAGCTTCCTATATGATAAAACGCATTTTATCCCGCCGGCGAGTAACCGGCGGGATATATGGCATATGTAATATATGGATTTTTAATGAATGTTGTTTCTAACATTTCTCATCGGCTTACCTTCCAGATAGAGCTTAAGCTCCTCTATACCTATCTCAACGCTGGTACGCATAGTATCGCAAGATGTACCTGCTAGGTGAGAGGTAAGTGTAATATTATCTAGCTGTAGGTAAGGATGATCTGCAGGCAGCGGCTCTGTATCATATACATCTACAGCAGCTCCGCCTATCTTCTTATTCTTTAAAGCCTCAACCAGTGCATCTGTATCTACAAGACCTGAACGAGCTGTGTTGATAAAGTATGCTGTTTCCTTCATCTTAGCAAACTCTTCCTTGCCCATAAACTTCTCTGTCTTGTCTGACAGGCGAAGATGTATAGATACAAAGTCTGATTCCTTAAGCAGCTCATCAAGGCTTACTGGGTTTGCACCCTCTGCCTTAAGCTTCTCTGGGTCTGTGAATGGATCATATACCAAAACCTTACTTTCAAAGCCCCAAAGTCTTTTAGCTACTCGGCTCCCTATATAGCCATATCCTATAAGTCCTACTGTGCAGTTACGCATATTGTGAATGTATGCCTGATTAACATACTTCTTGCACCACTTGCCATCAAAGATAAGCTTGTGGCTTCTAGCTATGTTCTTATTCTCGGCTATCATCATACCAACTGTGAAATCAGCAACCGCATCCGCACTTCTCCAAGGTGCATTGATAAGTGGGATATTTCTCTTTGTTAGCTCCTCAACATCGGCATTCTCGTAGCCGCCTCTAAGAACAGCTGCAACCTTAAGATTAGGACAAGCCTCTATAACCTTTTTGTTAATAGATGCAACGTGTACAACGATTATATCCTTGTCTGCACATGCATCCAGAAGTGCCTGGCAATCCGGTGCTGCATCCACTCCGTGCTGCTCTATTAGCAGCATACGGTCTGTGATAGGTCCCATAGCATACATATCCTTGTCTTCTACTAGGGTAACCTCAGCTCCGTAATTTTCGAGCTCCTTCATTTGCTCCATTAGATCCTTTGTAATACCACCATCATAAACACATAAAATTTTCATTTTCCCCATTTTGATACTATTCCTTTCTATCCCAGTACTCTGTCAATACTTCATTTATTCTAGTCCACTCTTTGTATCTCTTATCATAAGCATCGAATGTAGACTCGTTTGGCATAACTGGATCCTTAACCTTAACAGCCTTTTCAAAAGCTTCATCATAGCTCTTGTAAACTCCAGCACCTATTCCTGCTGCTATAGCTGCTCCAAGTGCTCCGGTCTCATCACAGTCAACACCAACCATAGGAACTCTCAGTACGTCAGCAAAGATCTGGTTCCAAACCTTACTTCTTGCTGTACCACCAGTTAGACGAATGCTATTAAGTGGAAGTCCTGCGTTCTTAAGGAAGTCTATGTGATACTTATGTATAAATGCACAACCCTCAGCTACTGAATGACAGATTTCAGCATATGTTGTATTAGTATCTATGTTCATGAAGTTTGCTCTTGCATTAACATGAATACTTGGCTGTGCTACGAATGGACTAAAGAATACCTTTGCCTTCTCTACAGGTACAGAAGCTATCAGCTCATCAAGTACCTTATAGAATGACATTCCTCTCTCGTCTGCTTCCTTCTTAGCCTGTGCACCAAGCACCTTCTGGAACCACTCATAGTTAGAGCCTGAAGCTCCTGTGTATGAACAGTTCAGATACTCACCCTTATGTAGGTAAGGCATATTAGAAGAAGCATTCGGTATAACTCTTGTAGAATGTGTCTCGTTGATACACCAGCTACCTGCTACTGCTGTATATACGCCATCGCCTGTAGCACCTGCACCTACTAGACAAGCAAGAATATCCATCATACCTGCAACAACAGGTGTTCCCTCTGCAAGTCCTGTAAGCTTAGCTGCATCTGCTGTAACATGACCTATAATATCTGTAGGCTCTGATGCCAGCTTTGGAAGTGCATCATAAAGCTCTTCTATTCCATAAAGCTCCATAAGCTCCATAGAGTAATCCATAGTATCCATATCTACTAGGAATGAACCACCACAGCAGTTAAGGTCTGTTGCAACTACTCCTGTAAGCTTATACATTATATAATCCTTAAAGAGCATAACTCCGCCTATCTTATCATAGGTTGCTCTGTCGTGCTCCTTATACCAGCGAAGTATAGGTCCTGGCTCTCCTGCCCAAAGTGAACCCTTAACTATAGCATTTATTTTATCATAAACGCCGGCTGTTTTGTACATCTCGATTATATCATCTGCACGGTGATCCTGTGAGAAAATTCCAGGAGCTATTGTTTCGCCGTTCTTGCCTACGAATGTACAACCATTACCAAAGCTTGTAACACCTATTCCCTTGATGTCCTTAGGATCTATCTTTGCATTCTCTACTGCTTCCTTTATACTCTTGTGGATCAGTGACCAAAGCTCGTCCATATCAAACTCTTCAAAGCCCGGACCTCTCTGCTCGAAATGCATACTAGATGTACTAGCTGTTGAAATTATCGTGCCATTAAGATCAAATATTACGCATTTGCTGGATGTATTACCAGCATCGATTCCTATTAAAT
>JAUMVS010000167.1 GCA_030530045.1 Phoenicibacter congonensis | reverse complement strand
TCCTCACTTACGAAAAACTTATAGTAGCCATAACGGCTCCGTTTTCCGATGTGATACCCCAGAAAATCGATGCCCCTCCGGAGGCTTTGGGTCGTTTTATCGTCACTAAGCTTAAGGTGCAGATCCTGATCAAGCATGATCTTTGCTGCAGCATAAGCTCGTTGGACTTCTTTTTTATTCTTGCCGAGCAATACGATGTCGTCTGCATATCTTATAAACTGGAATCCGCGTCTCTCCATCATCTGATCAAATTCATTCAGATATATATTGGCCAGAAGGGGACTTAGCGCGCTTCCTTGCATGATACCGACTCGCATCTTGATCACCCGGTTATACTTGCAATACTTCATATCTATATATCTCTTAAGCAATGTATATATACATTTATCCGAGATGTCTCTTTTGAGTATCGCGAAGAGTGTTTTGTGATCTATAGTATCGTAGCAACTCTTGATATCCGTCTTTATCACACAATCGTATCCTGCATTCATTTTATTGCGCAGATAACGGATCGCATCCATGGTGCCCCGTCCCGGTCGAAAAGCAAAACTCCGATTGCTGAAGATCTCTTCGTACTGAGGCGAAAGCAACATGTGAAGAGCACGGATGATGACTTTGTCAGTTACGGCAGGAACTGTGATATTTCTCTTTTTTCCGTTCTTTTTCTTGATCTCGAACGCATCGGCAATACATGGGAAATATGATGAATTTCTTATCTTCTTCTCGATCTCATCCCCGTCCTTAATCCATAACTGCCTGACATCCTGTGAATATACCCCGTCGAATCCGCAAGAACCTTTCTTGCGTTCGACCTTCTTGATAGCTTTATCCAGCAGATCCTTATCAAACAAGTCATCAACAGTTGCCCGAATCATAAGTCTACTTGGTCACCTCCTTGCAGTACAAATTCTTGAGATTGGCAACATAATCCTTATAATGAAGGTAAGCTGCTTCATATGATGTTTCCGATAAGCGGATAGTGGCCAGGACGAGGTTCTCATATATATCTGCGTATATCTCATCACAATTCTCATGAGAATTGATCGCCTCAACTATTACCGGACCTATCCTGTAATATTCTTCAACATCAGAAGGGTGCTGTATCTTTACGAAAGTGTCGCGGAGATGCCTAAGTTCAGTTAACTCGTAGCAATCATCATCAAAGTGATCTCGGAAGTGCTTCAGGCAAGCAGTTGTTATAAAACATCCGCCTGAATTGATCAGCGATGATCCATGATCTGCAAGAGATGCCTCTTTATAATGATCACGCCGCCATGAGGAGACATTATCCAGGGGGCTCCAGTTCTGCTCCCTTGCAGTAGCCAGGATATCACAGGCCAGTTTTCCGCTTTCATCACGATATAACGCTCGCTTCATAACCGCAGAATATTCTTCGTCTGTAAGCTTCTCGTTATATCGCTTAACTTTTTCGGCAGCTCTGTTGATCCAGTAATCATCATAACTACTCATTGCCGTACCTCCTCTCAAATTCCTTGAAATGCTTCTGATACTCGGCAGCAATTCGCTTTTTCTCCGCGCGTATCATCAGAACAACTTCATCGAGATCTCCGATAGTGTCTGACTTGAACCAGAGATCATATGGATCGAACTCCGGGATCTCTTCGATAATGATCCTGAGATTTCTTCTCATCGTCGTCACTTCAGGGGAAGCAGCGGGAACGGTTGCAAGAAATTCGAACGGATCTTTCGGCAGATCCATATAGTCATAGAGCTGCTGAATCCTTCCCGGGGAAAGAGCCATCTTCGCTTTCATATCCGACATGCAGCCGAACATCACTTCGATCTCATCAAGTGCCTTACAGCACATAAGCTCAACTCCCATTGCTGTCGCTCTGCGAGCGACGTCTTCGCTGTTACAATTATTGGCCATAATCTTGTCCTTTCTCATATACATAGATATGCTCATTTTGTGTATTCTTCTTAACAAAAGTCTTCTGTACTCCATACCCGGGAATCCTTGTTTTTCCCGTAGTATTTCCTTTGTATACTTCCCAGTTACCGAGCTGCTGAAGTATACCTTCCAGTTCGTATGCGTCCCTGCGCTTCATCAGACTTCTGTCGCGCATAAAGCACTCACACCAGATCTCCATAAGGCAGACCCTATCCTGTTTTGTCGATTCGAGATACTCTCCAACCATACCCAGACGCGGATCGGTTTCCATCGCCTGACTCTGCTGTTCGTATGCCATTTTCTCGACTTCCTTGGGAAGATAGAGAGTCTCTCCATCCTTATACCGATATAATGCTTCCGCCCAAATCTGTCCGATGTCGTACTCGGTAAGATCCCATACTGTAGATTCGGCTTCGCCCGTTACCATAACCGGCCAAAATCTTCTGTTTCCCGTAATATCACGAAGGAATCCGTCTGTGGTATTGGTGGATCCGACAAGAATGCAGGATCTCGGATGAGTTTGAACGTAGGTGGCATAGGGTTCTCTATACTGATCGTCGCATCTGGAGATAAAAGCTTTAACGGTCTCCACATCGACTTTCCGGAGCCCTGCGAGTTCACTGATCTCCATGATCCATACGCCTCTGAGTTTTTCTGCGGCGGTCTTATCCTTCATGTCGCCGATGGTCATGGAATCCGAATACCATTTCATCCCCAGTTTCGAGAACAATGTACTCTTTCCGATTCCTTGCATGCCGCATAAAACCAAGACGTAATCGAATTTGATACCGGGATCATATAGCCTCGCAATAGCAGCAACCAAGGTCTTGACCGTTACGGCCCGAACATACTGATTATCTTCGGCACCCAGATACTTTATAAGAAGATCCGGAATGCGAGGTGTCTTATCCCACTCAAGATCCTCAATATAGGATTTGATCGGATTTACTTTGCGCGAAAGACTTACTACACCGTACATCGCTTCCTGACACTTCTTTGTCGAATAGATACCATACTTCTCGTTGATATACATCAAGAGATTTGTCCAGTCGCTGTATTTCCATTCGCCATTCGAGCTGTCCCACGGAAGCTGACCGTCAATAACAATACTTCGCGTCGCCTCGTTGAAACATATTCCCTGAAGGTGAGGATCATGAGAGAAGATCATCTTATAGTTGTAGAGATCATCTCTGACTTTTCCGTTTTCATCGAACTTAAGGAACGGTCTGACGTCTGCTATATTCATTAACTCTGTCATACGCATGCCTCCTTACATGATTACTTCGAATTCATCCCTGGCATCGATATGATTCTTTGCCATTCTGGGACCGTCTTTGATCTTCTGGATATTGCCAAGCC
>JAUMVS010000016.1:1816-19762 GCA_030530045.1 Phoenicibacter congonensis | reverse complement strand
CAAATCAGGTCAACATGGAGCTTCTTTAGGTAGTCGATCTTTTCAATGATTCCGCGCAGGTCACCGATTCCATCATTGTTACTGTCGTAAAAGGACTTGGGATAGAGTTGGTAAATTACTTTTTGGCCGAGTTTTGACATAAGTTCCTCCTTAAATTGACTGACGACGAGCAAAATCAATGAAGCGGAAGCGATCGGGGCGGTGGTAGGAGGTGGTCAGCTGAAAGAGGGTGGTGTCTTCTAAATACACCAGGCTTTTGACTGCCACCACCAGGCTGCCCGCCGGTAAGGCAAGTTCTTGCTGAATCGTCGTGTCGGCAGGGATAATGGTGATTTCTTTAGTGGCGTATGAAATTTTAAGTCCCAGCTCATCTTCCAGGTATTGGTAGATTGATTCTTCAGCAACCTCATTAGATATCTTTTCGATCGGCGGGCTCAATAGGTAATCATCGTCGACCACGACGGGGACGCTGTCGATTTGCCGGAGGCGCCGGAGGTGAATGGCCTCTGAAACACCGATTTCTGTGTCCATGAAGCGGGGCGGTGCCATTGTTTTGGTATTAATTAAGACCTTGGTGGTGGCGTGCATGCCCAAGGCTTCATTTAGCTCACGGAAGCTGGTCAGTCCTGAGATCGGGAAGGTAAATCGCTGCAGGTCCAAGACAACTGATCCCTTTCCCCGTACCTTTTGGATCAACCCCAGCTCGGTTAGCTGATCGAGTGCCTGGCGAATTGTGCCGCGGGCGGTCCCGTACAACTCGCAAAGGGTGCTTTCGCTGGGGAGTAAGTCCCCGGGGCGGTACTGTTGGTATTTGATTTTGTTCGCCAGGTCCTTGGCGATCATGGCTTGTTTATTGGCGACCATCATAATTCCTCCTTATTGATCGCAATTAATTGCTTTGATTATAGCACAAGTATAGACAAGTTTAACATAAGATTCATTAGCCTCTATTTATGTAGAGAATGTGATCAAATATCGTCGTTGACAACTTGTATAGACAAGCTGTAAGATAATGGCAAATTCAAAAGAAAGGGCTTTCAATTATGGCAAAGAAAATTACGTTGCTGGCACCGGCTGATGGCCAGGTGATCGGGTTAAATAAAGTTGAGGATCAAGTCTTTTCCGCCGGGATGATGGGGCAGGGCTTCGGCCTAAAACCAAGCGCGGGAACGGTGGTCGCCCCGGTCGACGGGGAAGTAGTAATGGTTGCCGAAGCTAAGCATGCGGTCGGGTTCAAGACCGCTGACGGTTTGGAAGTTTTGGTGCACATGGGGATTAACACGGTTGAAATGAAGGGCGCGCCCTTTCAATTAATGGTAAAAGCGGGCGACCAGGTAAAGGCCGGTCAAACGATTGCCACGATGGACCTGGCGCAGATTAGGGAAGCCAACTTCGCCACCACAATTGTGACCCTAGTTACCAACGCGCAAACCGTCTTGGAAGGACTTGATACTGAAGAGAAGAACGTTACGGCGGGGACGCCAGGCGCCACGGCTTACCTTAAGAAAGCGACCAAGAAAAACAGTAAGCTCGATTACGATCAGCTTGCTACCACGATCATTAAAAACGTGGGCGGTCAGGAAAACATTAACGGCCTAATTCACTGCATCACGCGGCTCCGGTTCTATTTGAAGGATGAGAGCAAGGCAAACGATGCGGTGTTACAAGAGACACCGGGTGTTATTGATGTGATGCATGCTGCCGGACAGTACCAGGTTGTGATTGGCAACGAGGTGACTAACGTTTACGATGCCGTCATGAAGCAGCTACCGGAGCTCGATGATAACCCGGCAGCCACGCCACCGGCAAACGATGGGCAGGGGCCGGTTTCGCGGGCTTTTAACAATCTGATCGGCTTGATCACCGGGTCGATGAGCCCAGTCATTGGGGTGATCGCGGCTTCCGGGATCATTAAGGGGATCCTAGCCCTCTTAACCCTGCCGCAGTTGGGCTCCTTACTTAGCCCAACCAGCACCTTGTACCTATCAGTCAGTGCGATGGCCGACGCCGCCTTCTACTTCTTGCCGATTCTGGTCGGTTTTGCGGCCGCCAAACGGCTTGGTGGGGATCCGATTGTGGCGGCTACGATTGCCGGGGTGCTGACCTACCCGCAGCTCATCACCTGGGGGCAGTCATTCAAGACAATGTTCACCATTTTTGGCTTCCGCTTCCAGTTCCTAAACTACACCTATTCAATCTTCCCAATGATTCTAGCAGCCTGGCTGGCCAAAAAGCTGGGCGACTGGTTGAAGAAGGTCTTGCCAAGTTACCTGCAGATGATCTTTAACCCGCTGATCACCATTCTGGTGGTTTCCACAATCACCCTGGTTGTTACCGGGCCGATTATTCAGGGCTTTGCCAACGGCCTGGCCGTGGTCATCAATAATCTGGTTCACGCTTCCGGTTGGTTAGGCGGCTTGATCATTGGGGCCTTTTACCAAGTACTGGTGATCTTTGGCCTCCACTGGGGAGTTGTCCCGCTGGTCGCCCAACAAATTGCCAGCACTCACGAATCGGCCCTAAACGCTATCATCTCATCAACAATGGTTTCCCAAGGGGCCGCTGTTTTAGCCGTAGCCATCAAGTCGCGCAAGAAGGACATGAAGTCGCTGGGGATCGCAGCTGCCATTTCAGCCTTTTGCGGGGTAACTGAGCCGGCTATTTACGGGATTAACCTCCGTTACCGGAAGGTCTTCTGCTCGGGGTTAGTCGGCTCCGGGGTTGGTGGCTTAATCACCGGTCTGATGCACGGCTCAATGTACGGGTTTACCGGTTCTTTAATCGGCTTCTCCTCCTTCTTCAATCCGGCTCACCCAACCCAACTAACGAGTTTCTACGCCTTCTTGCTATCAAGCTTGGCAGCGATCATCGTTTCCTTCATCCTCACCTGGGTCTGGGGTTACAACGATCAGATGATAATGGGTAAAAGGGTCGAAAAAAAGGAACGGCCAGGTTCTAAGTAAAACGGCACCGCCCTTATAAAACAATAATCAAGGGGCTGTGATGGTTTAATCACAGCTCCTTTTGAAATCGCTTAGCAATGATGAACCGGGGGTCAGCAAAAAAAAGATTTATTTTTTTGCCATGAAGGCGTTTTCGTTTTTGAATGTCTGTGCTATAATTTTATTTGGCATCGATGTGGAAGCCTTTTATCTATCTAATCTGATCATTGTAGTGGCCCCCGCCACTATCATACTAGTACCTAGATAATAACAATACCTACCCTATCTTTTCAGAAATGAAGAGACCCCTGTGATGGTAACTTCGGGTATCCGAACTACCCGATCAGATAATGATCACATCATGCCCTTACATCATACCCCGGGCCACCCTTGCAGCTCCTCATAGCAAGGGTGGCCCTTTCCCTTTTTATAGCGTTACATATTTACAGGATCACTTAGCGTGGGACGTAGGATCTAGACGAAAGCAGGGGTGGTCCTTGGGAAAAGCTAAAAAAATTCGCAAAAATAAGAAAAAGTCCCTCCAACGACATTTTGTGTCGTAAGGAGGGATTATTATTATATTAAGGGTCATTAGTTAACAGCTCACGGGCGACTTCAAATACACGGCGACGCAGTTCGTAGACCGTGGCCCGTGAGATGTGGAGTCGATCGGCAATCTCGGCGTTGGTAAACTGCTGGCAAAATAATTTCAGGTAGTCCTGCTGGCGCGGTGAAAGGGCCCTCATCAGGCTAGTCCATAGCTGTCGTTCTTCAATGGCGGTTAAATTGGCATTAGCCTGGGGATCGATTATGGCTGCCAAATGATAAGCCAATGCCGGAGAGGAATCCGCTGAGATTTGCCGGCCGTCTTCTTGGTGCCAGCTCTTCTTCAGGAGGTCTAAAATCCGCCAGTAGATCATCTTATAGGCAAAGGCATAGAAACGGTCGCGTTCCGCGTCCACCTCGCCCTTGAAGTCGACGTAGGCCCGGGCGTAGGCGATGCAGCCCTCCTGGTAAAAATCATCGTAGTGGCGGTGGAATTTACTGACGTGCAGCTTGGCTAAAGCCATCTTCACTAGGCGCTCCTGATCGTGACGGCAGAGGTCAATTAACCCCTCGCGAATTGTATGTTCAGTTGTCATATTATCAGTTCCTTTATGTTAATTTAACCGGCCGGTTGGATTAAATATACCGAAATGGATAATGTAAATAAATTCACATAATCTTTAAATTATTACGATTCTGCTATTGACAAATGCCGAAAAAATCAATACTTTAATATCCGGTAAGTAAATGAAAGCGATACCAGAATAAAAATTAATTTAGAGGGGTGTTACGGTTGAAAAAGCTAGTAATCACGAAGTTTCATGATGCAACGGAACCAGACGCAACGATGATGGTACTGAATGACTACGAAATTGATTGGGAGCGAACAGCCGTCGTTTATCGAAGCGGAAAGGGGCAGTCAATAATTGTGACTTGTAAGGGGGAACACTTTAAAGTTAACAAGTCGATCCTGACCTTGCTTAATAATTTACGTAAGAAGCACTGTATTCGTGGCATTTTGAATGAGCCCGTGAAGCAAATTTATCGTGAACTTTATGATTCTAAGGAGCGGCTTTCGGAAACTTACATCATGGGAATGAATAAGATGATCCCTTACAAGGATAAGAACGCTCCCGATGCGGGTTACTTTATGGCTCACCATCTTTGCGAGCTGCGCGAGCTAGAAGATGGCAGTACGATACTGGTCTTTTACAACGGTTTACAGGTGAAGGTTCCTACCAGCTACCATGCCGTTAGTCGTCAGTTGGCCCACTCCGATAAGCTAGCCCAGATTCAGCTTGATGTCTTTGAGCATATCCTACGAGAGGCGGGGCTGGCGGCGGATAAGCATCACGCTAATTGCGAGCGGATTCGCGTAACGGCTGCGCTGGCGGACAAGTTTATTCAAAAGGCAGTACTGGAAAACTTTAAGCTTGGCCATAGGTTGGCCTATTCGATGGAACCGGATGCGCAGAGCATGGAAACGATCAAAAAGGAGTTTTTCAAGAAGAAATGATGGACAGAAAAGATTGGACAGCCGCTAACCTCGGTTTGTCCGGTATAATGGACAAAGAAGCATGGGAGGAGATAAATTGTGGAGTCGAACTTTGATTTTTTAAAGCGGGATATGGACGCTCAGATCCTGCAAGAAAATGCGCAAAATTCAGAAAAAGCCTATCTGAACCAGGATTATTCAAGTGTATTCACTAACATTCGGGTGATTTACGAACATGTTATCAGCCAGGTGATTGACTTCTCGTATAGTGATTATGATCCGACGCACAATACCTTTGCGGACAACCTGAAGTACGCTAAACAGGCCAAACTCATCAGCCCGGACTTTTTCAACAAGATGTACATCATGAAGCAGGGAGGGAACAAGGCCGCCCACGAATTAGCGTCGCAAATATACTACACCAAGGACCATGCTCTGAGCGGCTTGAAGAATGAATACGACGTTTTAAACTGGTATGTCGCCGATGTCTTAAACGTTGACTACGAAAAAACGCCCTTCGTTGAACCGCAATTGGAGGCGCAGCTATACACCACCAACGAGCGCAAGGTAATCTACGCTCAGTCCGTGACCGGCGGAATTACCCAGTATGAGGGTTCTGAAAAGGTCGGCGAGGCTACAGTTGAAGATTTTGACATTGATGCCAATAAGAACAGTCAGGATTTGCAAAACATTGCCCGGCGCCGAATTAATCAGTACATGGGGACCGCGGGCCTTCACTATCAAGTGGACTGGGCGCAGATGGCGTATAGCCCAAAGAAAAGACGCTGGTTTAGCGACCGTGATGTCCATAATGTCTTAACGCGCTCTGGAATCAAGCATAGTGAGCATTTGAATGGGCGGGAATGGTTCAAGACTGATGTTGAAACGGTCAAACGGGCAATTGAAGCCGTGCGTAATGGTCAAGCAGCCATTGATATTACAGTTCCGGAAGCAAAATCCACCATCGTCCTCCGCCCAGAACAGGCCGAAGCGGTAAAAAAGACCAAAAAGGCGTTCAAAAAGTACGATAAGATGCTCTGGAACGCCAAGATGCGGTTTGGAAAGACCTTGTCGGCTTTGCAATTGATTAAGGATGAGCGTTACCAGCACGTTTTGATCATGACGCACCGGCCAGTAGTCGATGAGGGATGGTATGAGGACTTCCGCAAGATCGGAATGCCTGAAGAAGGCTACCACTATGGTTCCCGCCAGGCCGGCGAAACCTTTGCCAACCTAGCTAAGAGTGAGGAGCCCTTCGTTTACTTCGCCAGCCTCCAGGACCTGCGGGGATCGGAAATGGCCGGGGGGAAGGCAGGCGATAAGAACGGGGAATTATTCAACACCACTTGGGACCTGGTGATTATTGACGAAGCCCACGAAGGAACCCAAACTGATTTAGCCAAGAACGTTACTAACCTAGTAGTAACCTCTGACCACACCAAGCTGTTGGAACTGTCCGGGACGCCGTTTAACATCTTAGATCAGTACGAAGAAGATCAGGTCTTTACCTGGGATTACGTGATGGAACAACAGGCCAAGATGGACTGGGAAACTAATCACCCGGACGAGGACAACCCTTACGATGGTCTACCCAAGGTTTCAATGTTTACCTTCGAGATGAACCGAATCTTTGAGGGGAGCTCTTTCATTGATGATCTAACGAAGGCCTTTAACTTTAAGGAGTTCTTCCGGGTTAACGATCAGGGTGAATTTGTATACAAGGCCAAGGTCCGCCAGTTCCTGGATAACATTACCTCACCAAATAAGGCCACTAACTACCCATTCTCAACTCCGGAATTTCGGAACCGGCTCCGGCACACGCTCTGGATCTTACCGGGGGTAAAAGAGGCCAACGCCCTTGAAAAGTTGATGGCAAGCCACCCAGTCTTTGGGATGGACTACAAGATCGTTAACGTTGTTAAGGACTTGAAGGACAACGATAACGGGGTTACCTCGGAAAGCGACGTTCAACGGGTGAACGATGCGATTGGCCCGGATGCTATGGCAACTAGAACGATTACCCTGACGGTGCGGAAACTGACCACCGGGGTAACGATTAAGCCGTGGACCGGGGTAGTCTTCTTGTCCAACACTAACAGCGCCATGCAATATCTGCAGGCGGCCTTCCGGGCCCAAACCCCATATTCATCAAAAACCTTTGGAAAGAAGACCAACTGTTACATCTTTGATTTCGCTCCTGACCGCGCCTTAAAGGTAATGGCCGAATCTTCCCGGATGTCGACGGGGGTTGGAAAGCGAGTTTCAGGCGCCCAAAAGGACAAGATGTGCGAACTAATGAACTTCCTGCCAATCATCGGGGAAGAAGGGCACGGGATGAAGCCGTTTAAGGTTGACTCCCTGCTGACCAAAATCAAGAAGATCTACGCTGAGAAGGCCGTTCAGACTGGGTTTGATGACGATTCACTGTACAGTGATGAACTGTTGATGCTAGACCAAGCGGCGATTGACAAGTTTAACAAGCTCAAGGCCATTGTTGGCCGGACCAAGCAGGAAAAGAAGAAGGTAACCGTTGAGATTAACAACCAAGGGCTGAATGATGAGGAATACGACCAGGCGCTTAATGGGCAGAAGAAACCGAAGAAGGAACGGTCGGCCCAGGAACAAGCGGCCATTGACAAGATGAAGGAGTTGAAGAAACAGCGTAAGACAATGATTTCAATTCTGCGCTCAATCTCGATCCGGATTCCATTAATGATCTTCGGGATGAATGTCGACCTCGACGAAGACGTTAACATGCGTAAGTTCGCCCGCTTAGTTGATGACAAGTCCTGGAAGGAGTTTATGCCCAAGGGGGTCACTAAGGAGCTCTTTAACAAGTTCAACCGTTACTACGACGAGCAGGTCTTTATCGAAGCGGGGAAGATCATTCGGCGCCGGGTTAAGCGCTTGGATAAGATGGACCCACTGGAGCGAACGGAACAACTGGCCATGATCTTTGGGACCTTCCGGAACCCCGATAAGGAAACTGTTTTGACCCCGTGGCGGGTTGTTAACCTTCAGCTGGGGAAGACTATCGGAGGCCTGTCCTTCTTTGACGACCAATTCGAAAATACGACCATTGACGGAGTAGCAGCTACTCACTGGATTGATACTGAATATACGAACCGAGTCTTTAAGCGGGATACCCGCATCCTGGAAATCAACTCCAAAACGGGACTGTACCCACTGTACGCCGCAACATCCCTCTACTGGCAGGAATATCAAAAGCTAATTGAGAATACCGCCGGTAAGTTCAGTGCTGAAGACGAATTGATGATTTGGCAACGGGTCTTGCGTGAGAATATCTTCGTAATCGCTAAAACCCCAATGGCCGCAGAAATTACCAAACGGACCTTAACCGGGTACCGCTCAGAAATGACGCAAAACTTGAACATTGAATTCGTGGATAATATCGTCAGTGATACGAAGAAGAATATCAGGGATGAAGCAAAGAAAATTAAGGGGCTGTTTAAGCTAATGAAATTCGATGTGGTGATTGGAAATCCGCCATACCAGCTAGAAGCAAAAGGTGATAGTACACGGGATGAGCCAGTTTATCATACTTTTATGGAGCTATCCTACGAGTTAGCTGATGTAGTTACTTTAATTACACCTGGACGATTTTTATTTAATGCAGGGCAAACGCCTAAGACATGGAATCAGAAAATGTTGAATGACCCGCATTTAAAAGTTCTGATATTTGAGAAAGATAGTTCAAATATTTTCCCACAAACAGACATTAAGGGTGGTGTCACAATAACATTACGGGATAAAAACAAAAACTTTGGAGCAATTGGCCTTTATGTGCCCTATAAGGAATTAGTCAACATAATGGAGAAGGTAAGTACTAATAGTGATGAGGACAATTTGAGTACTTATGTTGCATCTCGTGGTAGTTACAGATTTAGCCTAAAGTTCTTTGATGACTATCCTGATGTAAAAAGAAGACTTGGAAAAGGGACCGGGAATATGATTGTCTCAAATGTTCTAGACAAGTTAAGTAATATTTTTACCGAAGAACCTGAATTAGAAAGTGACCTAAAAGTAATTGGGTTAAAGCACAAAAAACGAGTTTTCAGATTTATTAAAGCAGATTATGTTAATGAGAACATTAATACGAAAGCGTATAAAGTTGCTCTTCCAAAATCAAATGGTAATGGTGATTTTGGTGAGAAGTTAAGCTCGCCATTTATAGAAGAACCAAATGAAATTTCAACAGATACATTTATAAATATCGGTCCTTTAAATACAAGGTTTGAAGCAGAATCACTTTTGAAGTATATCAAGACAAAATTTTCTCGATCTTTACTTGGAGTTAGGAAGGTAACGCAAGATAATCCAAAATCTGTATGGCAACAAGTCCCACTCCAAGATTTTACTCCGAACTCCGATATTGGTTGGACTAAGTCAATTCCAGAAATTGACCAGCAGTTGTACAAGAAGTATGGGCTCTCAGATGATGAAATCAACTTCATTGAAACGAAAGTGCAGGCGATGGATTAGTGGGAGAAAAGCTAATAAAATCTACCGATCGGGTTAAGGATCATGGAGAGGTTTTTACACCTAAGCGGATTGTTGATTTGATGCTTAATCAGCCTGAAATAACGGCGAAGATCAATGATTTAACAGCCACTTTTTTGGAGCCCTCCGCAGGAGAAGGGGCGTTCTTGGTTGAATTATTACGCCGTAAATTAGCGGTGGCAGCCGAAAAGAGCACCAGTACGGAGATATTTCATGATAACAGTCTATTGGCCCTTTCCACGCTGTACGGGATTGAGTACCTCAAGGACAATTATCTGATCCTCATCGCCAATATGATCAATACCTTCGTTGAAGAGTATGACCGGCTAATTCGGGAAAAGTTTGATGCCGAACCAGTCGCAAATGTGGTTAAAAGTGCCAAGGTAATTATCCGGGCAAACATGGTGCAGGGAGATACCTTGAAAAAGGAACGACCGGATGGAACGCCAATCATCTTTAGTGAGTGGACACCCATGCGGGGAAAGAACTCCAAGCGCCTGGTTCAGCGAACTGAATATACCTTTGAGTCAATCATTAATGAGTCGGGGCCGGTTGAACGGGTCCAAGAACATACTGAAGAAATGGACCTGTTTGCGGGGCTGGGCATCTTTGAAGAGGAAAAGCCAGAGCCAAAACTAGTAAAATACGCGCCGTGCTCATGGCGGATGATTTTTGAGCAGAGGGTTGAAATGAGATAAAGAGATCACATAGGAGGAAGGATTATTATGGTTGAAATCGATGAAGAACTTAAACAAAAAATCATTCGTGAGGCTAGTTTTTTAGATCAAGATGGCGATCCTAACGTGAAAATAGCGAAAATTAGTGCGGTGGTCGAAGAAAATGGGAGATTAGACAGTGAGATAGTGACATTGGGGCCGATTGCCGCCAACTTCAACGAAAGAGACCTAATTAATCATGATACCGGTGATTATGAATTGTTTTATCATGATAGAGGTGAAGGCAAGGCTATTTCAGAAATAATTAACAGAAATAGAACCTATATTATTAAAATTGATCATTATACAACTACTAAAATTCAACTTAGCGATAGTGGGTATGACTTTAAACGTGATCGATTTATCTTTTGGTTGACCAGCATACTAGAAAAATATGGTGTTGATGCGCCGATGGATCTAATTGAGAAGCCAAAAGAAGACTATGATGATGGTTTCTAAACGAGGAATGAGATAATGAGAAGACTTAAGGACCTCCCTAAACTCATGCGACCGCCAAAACCCTGGTACAAAAAATGGTGGGTGTGGTCGTTAATCATTATATTTGTACCACTAACCTTGCTATGGATGATGACTCCATATGGTTTCTGGTCGGCGTTAGGGGCCATGGTATTAGGATTATGCTATGACCGAGGGGACTAATTGCTGGTTTTAGCTATAATCATCAAAATGGGAAAAACAATCTTTTGCTATTGAATGAGATGAGGAGAATTAGATGGAGCAATTAATTATTACTTGCCCAAAAAAAGGTGAGGGGCATGTAGATCGAAAATTGGCCGTTTATTTTTACGGATGGTTAGTAAAAAAGCTTGATTCGGAAATGATTGATCAGTTTCATAAAACAGGTGTTAACCCGCTATCAATATACGTTGAGGAGGATCATAAGAATGTGAAGTTTCATTTAGGGCTTCTCAATGATGAAGTGGCCAACCAGGTTAATTCTATTTTCGATGATGAGGGTTTAAAGGGGATTGAGTTAGAAAGTAGTAGCCAGGAGAATTTTCAAGTTATTAAGAAAGAAACCCGAAAATTAACCTCTAAAGAATTATCCAAACAGTTTTACGTTGAAGAGGCTAAGGGAAGATACAATATTCGGATTGTAACGCCAATGGCCTTTAAATCTCAGGGGGAGTATTACTTCTGGCCAGATATTCGCCTACTTTTGCAAAGCTTAATGAAGAAGTATACTTATCTTGATGAGGGGACTGAAAAGATCGACAAGAACCTTTTAGATGAGTTATGTCGACACGTTCGAATTGTTGGTTATCGCACTCATTCGCAACGCTATTTCATTCATAACGCCTTTGTAAACGGGTTTTGTGGAAATTTAGTTTTAAGGTGTTCTGGAAGCCAGACTTTGAAGAACTATTTGAAAATATTACTCGAGGTTGGTGAATACACGGGTGCAGGTGTAAAAACGAGTTTGGGAATGGGTGGTATTCAGTTAATAAAGAAGGAGGACAAGAATGGATAGGCGAAAAGTTAATTTGTTTTACGGATCCTTATTTCACGATATTGGAAAAGGGATTATGCGATCAACGGGGGAACGACGTAAACACCCTTTGGTAGGGGCAGATTACTTGAAAAAATTTCTAACAGAGTTATCTGCTAAAGATCAAGAGGAAATTTTATGCTGTCTCAAATATCACCATGCAAAAGCAGTATTAGATGTTAAACAACCAGTAAAGGATGGGCTTTATTATATAACGTATATTGCCGATAACATCGCAAGTGGAACTGATCGACGACTAACGGATGAAGAGGTTGATCAAAAATGGGATTCCAAAACTCCGTTACATGACATTTTTAACCGTTTTGGGAAAAATAAAACTAATAATTATATTAGTCCGAATAAATTAAAATTTGATAAGCTTAATGATATCGATGCGATTTTACCCACTAGTACTCGATCGGACTTCAATCATAGTTATTATATTGATGGGGTCTTGCATTTTGGGCATGGTTTACAGGCAATGTCCTTTACCGAAGAGTACATGCAAAGTGCTCTTAACTTACTGGAAGCTTCAATGGACTTTATGCCTAGTTCAACGGATATGGAAGAAGTAGCTGATATATCGCTATTTGACCATATGAAGCTAACGGCAGCTTTTGCAATGGCGATTCAGCAGTACTTAGAAGATCGAAAAATAACGGATTACCGTTCTGAACTTTTTCTTCATGATGGTAATTTTTACAAGAAGAAGACCTTTTTGATGGCTGGCATTAAATTAACTGGGTTAGAAAATTTTATTTATACAATTACCAGTAAGGGTGCTCATAAGCAGTTAAGAAGCCGTAGTTTTTATGCCAAGATGATTTCGGAATGGTTCATTGATTGTGTATTAAAAGACCTAGAACTAACGCGGGCAAATGTTATCTATAATGCTGGTGGCCAAGCATACCTGTTAATTGGGAATACGGTTGGAAATCGAGAAGTTTTAAAGGAAACACAAGCAGAATTTAATGAATTTTTGCTTCAAAACTATGGCCTTTCGATGTCGATTTTAATGGGTGTTACGGAGTTCTCATCTTCACAGGTCATGAAGAAAAATAGTTTCGATACTTATAATGTCATCTTTAGTGATATTGATGAAGTGATCTCAAAACAAGAACGCCACAGACTCTCCGTATCCCAAATCAATCAGTTAAATCATGCTGGGAAAAAACGTGGACGAGAATGTGTAGTATGTCATTCGGTAGATAACGTTGATGCTAATGAGCACAAATGTCAGCTCTGCATGAAGTTAGAATCATTTTCACATGACATTCAGAATGAAAACTACTTTAAGGTTGATGGTAATAGTGAGGGCCTTCCGATAGGACCAGGAGCATATTTAAGTGTGACGACTGAAGAATCAATCAAAGAGGGGAACGAATCCGGATGGATTTATGCTAAAAATCAATTAGTTACGGGACTTCGGCAACAAACATACCTGTGGTTTAGCGATTATTCAGAGGTTAAGAGCAATGACTTTTCTTCCTATGCAAAGCGTGAATGGACAAAAAATGAAGCACACGGAAAAACCTTAGGGATAAGAAGAATGGCTGCGCTTCGGGTTGATGTTGATGATCTGTACGCAGGCTTTTTAGCAGGATTTGCTCATCAAGGCGAGGGAAAGTACACGACCATTAGTCGTTACGCAACGGTCTCAAGGAAAATAAGCAGCTTCTTTAATGTGTATCTAAATGAACTTCTAAAGTCCTATGGAGAAAAAGTCACCGTTATTTATTCAGGTGGTGATGATGTCTTCATGATTGGCGCATGGGATGATATCTTAGACACTTTAACAGTAATGGATAGCTACTTTAAAGAATGGACAGCCGGGAAAATGAGTTTTTCTGCTGGGGTTTATCTATATCATGATAAAATTCCGATTAACATTGTTGCCCGTCAAACAAAGGAATTACTTGAGGCAGCAAAACTTGCTGGAAAAGATAGAGTTGCATTGTTTACAAAGGATAACATTTTTACATTGGAAGAATTTGAAAACGATATTAATAACCATAAGCTTTCAATAATCCGGCGCTTCTTTGATTCACAGGAAAGCCATGGAAAAAGCTTTATTTATAAGCTCCTTACGCTTATTCGAGAAAGAAGTGAGAAGGATCGAATCTCTTTTGCGCGCTTAGCCTACTTTCTTTCCCGACTCGAAGAACAGACTCCTAAAGATGAGAAGCCTAATTTTATAAACTTTAAGCGGGAGATGATCAATTGGTTTAATACCAAGAAAGAAATTGAAAAAGCAGAACTTAGTTTGGTGCTGTACATTTATGAAACAAGGGAGGATTAACTGAATGGTAGTCAAAATTACGTTTTTGAAAAAACAGTATGTAAATGAAGCAAGAGAAGTGATTGAAGAGCTGAAGGAGAGTGGCTTTAGAGTGGTTAACGGACGAAACTCCGATGAACTAACCTCAACTCAAATCTATAATCTTCTTGCCTCAACGACACCTTTGCACAATGCAGCTCGAACACAAAGAAGCGATACGTATGATGACCGGATTACAGCTATCCGAATTAATGCGATTTATCAAAGTGGGCGCAATAAGGCTGTAAAAAAGTTGGTTGAAACTTCTAAGATGCTGAATATTCTGGAAGATATCACCGAGGAAGAAGATCTAAAGAAGAAGCGAGAGTATATTTTACGCTTTTGTAAATATATGGAAGCACTAGTTGCATACTTCAAATTCTTTGGAGGCAAAGACAAGGAAAAGGATTAAGGGGGATAATCAATGTTATCAAAAGTACAGTTAACGGGGACGATTGAATTAGAAAGTGGATTACACATTGGTGGAAGCGATGCGTTTGCCGCAATTGGGACTATTGATTTACTAGTAATCAAAGACCCGCTCACTAATCTTCCAATACTGCCAGGGACAAGTTTGAAGGGTAAGATGCGATCACTATTAGCGACAGCGTATAACGAGTATATTGCTAAAACCCCTAATGATGATGATGAACGGATTCTTCGGTTGTTTGGTGCAACCACTGGTGGCGGTGAAGATGGAGATCTCCCTATCCAAGCACGCTTAATTTTCCGAGATGCCATTTTATCAAATACGTCAGAACTTTTGGAAAGTGGTGTAGATTCATTCACGGAAGTTAAGTTCGAAAACACAATTAATCGTGTTACTGCAATTGCTAATCCACGCCAAATTGAACGCGTGATTCGGGGAAGCAAGTTTGATTTTGAGTTGATTTATGATGTAATTAACCCGAACGAGGTGGTTGAAGATATTCAGACAATTAAGGATGGTTTAAAACTACTGGAACTCGACTACCTAGGAGGAAGCGGAAGTCGAGGATACGGTAAAATTAAATTCGAAGATCTTCAAGCCAAAACTGTTTTTGGAGACTTTGACGCAAGCAGTATTAATGAAGTTTTAGGAGTATAGTATGGCTCTACAACTTTATAAAATGCGATTCAAGGAGGCCCACTTTGGGGCTGGATACTTGAACACCAGTAAGCTCACATTTTCAGCGAGTCAGTTATATAGTGCACTGTGTTTAGAGGCACTAAAAAATGGATGTCTTGACGAATGGGTAAAAGAGAGTCAACAAGAAGGCTTCAAAATAAGTAATGCTTTTCCATATACAGATCAGCCATTTGTACCGCTGCCACTAAACTTAAAGAACAAGCGGTTGTCATTAGAGCGACTTGCTGAGGAGAACCAAGAGAAGAAAAATTTATCAAAGTTAAAATTTATCGGAATTGATAAATTAGGGCTTCTCCTAGACCAAGATAAGCAGTCGGACACTAACCTAGTAACAGATTTATTATCTGTTCAAGAAGGGCTAGCAAAAGAATCAGTGATCATGAAGAAGGGTAGCGACCCGTATGAAGTAGGGGTTACGGAATTCAACTGTTCTTTATACGTAATTGCTAGCCAGTCATCACTTTTGGATCAACTTATGACGGCACTCCAATTTAGTGGCGTTGGCGGGAAAAGGTCAGGGGGTTACGGCCAGTTTAAGCTTTCAACTGAAAGTATTTCAGCAGAGTACCAGTACCTGTTGGACAACAATGAAGCAAAGTATCAGCTTTTACTTACGGATAGTATCCCGAGTGAGGATGAACTAACAGGCGACTTAGTTTCAGGAGATGGAGCATATCGCCTAATAAAGAATAGCGGCTTTACATTTAGTCCTTCTTCACATGAACAATTAAGAAAACAAGACCTGTATAAATTTAGTGCAGGTTCTGTTTTTGATCGTCGATATTCTGGGGAGATTGTGGATGTTCGGCCTGATGGATTTCCACATCCGGTTTATAACTTTGCAAGAGGACTATTTATTGGATTGGGGGAATACAAGTGACAGAGTATCATCAATTTGAATTTACTTTAACAACCTTAGCTCCAGTTCATATTGGTGAAGGAAAGACAATTACGACAAAGGAATTTTTGTATGAAGAAGGAGAGGAAAGAGGATATTACTATTTCCCGGATATGCCGACACTATACAACCAAGTTTGTAAAATAGGATTCCAAAAACAGTTTGAACAATACCTTTTGGGTAAAGGGGAGCGTGATTTAAGGGGATTCTTTAAGGACCACCAAATTAAAGAAAACCAATTTGGGGGATACCGAGTTAAGGAAACTGGCTATGAATCAAAGGATAAAGGTAAGTTAAACAATATTGATGCCTTTATTAAAGATACCTATGGAAACCCTTATATCCCGGGGAGCTCATTAAAGGGGGCGTTACGGACAATTTTAGTAAATCGCCATTTTCACACTGATACTGATAATGTAAAACGGGGAGCTTCTAAAAATGGAATTAACGAGATTTTCAATGAAATTAGAGTTTCTGACAGTGAACCAATCCCATTTGAACGTTTATTAATATGCCAAAAGTGGGATGTAAATGCGAAAAAAGGAATTCCCAACCCCCTACCAGTGTTTAGAGAAGCGTTAACTCCCTTTACCAGGGTTAAATTTACCATTACCACCACAACTGCAAGAGCCCATTATTTGATTTCGGGCTTGGAAGATATGGCAAAACAGTTCTATGAAAGTAACTACTATCCTCGGTTTCTAAAGGTGTTTCCTTCAAAGTTTTTACAACCCAATTACAGAGCACCGCTGTACTTAGGAGCGGGAAGTGGTCTTTGGAGTAAGGTAGATCATCAACATGTTGATATCACCAGCATAAGGAGACATACTCCAGGAAAAATGAAGATGAAATTGAACGGGGCACTAAAGCTAACAAAGAGCAGAAAAGTTTCCTTTAGAAGAAAAGGATCAGTTGAACGACACGAGCTCATTACAAATGATGAAAACTTATATGAAATGGGTAAATGCGGGTTCAGAATTAAGGAAGTATAATTTTATTTTTTTGATGATTTAAGCTATAATATACAAAGTTGATATCCGAGATCGACGATGACCTAAAATAGGGCGAACGGTATTGCGTAAGCAAAAGACGAGCCCTTATTTTGGACGTAAAAAAATCGCATTATCCTTGATTTAATAAGAATATTAACAGGATCGGATATGAACCAATCTCCGTTAAAAGGAGACGAAAACCAAACGGGCTAAGCGCAACCGGGCGACCATTCCGACCGCGATATGAACCAATCTCCGTTAAAAGGAGACGAAAACTAATCAAGGCGCACTGTCGGGTTACCTTGACTGGATTGCGATATGAACCAATCTCCGTTAAAAGGAGACGAAAACGTAATGATCGATAACTAAGTTGCCGAGCAAAGTTCAGATATGAACCAATCTCCGTTAAAAGGAGACGAAAACTGTCTTGATAGTAGTCTTCATGGTTAAGTCCTCCTTTTCGATATGAACCAATCTCCGTTAAAAGGAGACGAAAACCTTGCCATCAACCACGATAGTTTCAACGCCGTTTTGCGATATGAACCAATCTCCGTTAAAAGGAGACGAAAACTGCCACTTAGCTACTTTAAATAATGAAAATAGTCATTGATATGAACCAATCTCCGTTAAAAGGAGACGAAAACTCGTCAAAATCTTTAAAGTTCTGATCGACCCAAGCAGATATGAACCAATCTCCGTTAAAAGGAGACGAAAACCGGTCCAAGTAATAAGCCAATCATTTAAATTTCTAACGATATGAACCAATCTCCGTTAAAAGGAGACGAAAACGGCGTCCAATCTCAAAAATTGACTGGCCGGCAATGTGATATGAACCAATCTCCGTTAAAAGGAGACGAAAACAATAACAAAAGAAAGCCCG
>JAUMVS010000016.1:0-1716 GCA_030530045.1 Phoenicibacter congonensis | reverse complement strand
GATATGAACCAATCTCCGTTAAAAGGAGACGAAAACAATAACAAAAGAAAGCCCGGTGCTTAAAGGCTGACTACGATATGAACCAATCTCCGTTAAAAGGAGACGAAAACACTGATCAGGTTTTTGATTCTTTTTTCATCTTCTGATGATATGAACCAATCTCCGTTAAAAGGAGACGAAAACAATAGTATGTTTAACTTCTAATGGAACCATTTTTTCATCGATATGAACCAATCTCCGTTAAAAGGAGACGAAAACTATTTTTTGATTTCGTTTTGATACTGGACAACTAACCGGATATGAACCAATCTCCGTTAAAAGGAGACGAAAACTGAGACCGCCATAGGTGTTGCGATAATACTTCCATCCGGATATGAACTAATCTCCGTTAAAAGGGGACAAAAACTTTAATGATCATTATGAAGATGTTGATCTTAGTGGTCGGGGCTATTACATGTTAGGTGTGATTACAACTCTTGGACCCCCGAGATAACCTAGCTAGGTGGGATGAGTTTAGTAAGCTAGTAGAAGAGAAGGTGAGTTGAGATGGAAAAAATCTACTTTAAAATTTTGAAGGTGGTAACGTGGTTATGTATTATTATTCTGAGTTTTGCTACCTTATTTGAAATTTTATTCTTCTTCAACTGGTCTCATATGTGGTATTTCATTGGTGGAATTATTTTTTGTGGGTTAAGTTTAGAGGTTCAAGATAGATTGCATTAGAGATACAAACCAGTCTCTGCAAAAGGGAGACGAAGAAAAATCCCCGAATCGTATATGATCTGGGGATTTTAGTTTAGGGCGGTCATTGCAGTGGACGATATGCATAATCTATAATTAACGCATAGGTTATATTCGAGAGAGAGAAATTAGCACTTTAAAATTAGTAGGATGTTAATTTACGAAATGGTCTTTACTTTGGGAGGGGTGAAGGGTGAAGAATATAGTTTATGTAGAAAGTGAATGTTTTATTGGTGTTACTAAAGAGGGGCTTAAATTTTCAAACATTAAGACCAAGGAGAAAAAGTATTTAACTTTTGACGATATTGGCATGCTAGTATTTGATAACCGCAAATGCTTCTTATCTGAGCGAGTGATCGAATATTGTGTTACGAACCACATTGGCATACTATTTTGTGATCGTAGCCACTCCCCTTTAGAAATGATCGAGACCGTTTATAATCAAGACCGTCGCTATATGCGGTTAAGAAAGCAGCTTTCCTTAACAAGTAAGGTAAAAAAACGAATATGGCGAAAAATCGTTATTGAGAAGATTGAAAATCAAGCAAGGTGTTTAGAATTAAACAATGTGGATGAAGAGGCAGTATCCCTTGTTAGATCCGTTACAAATACTATTGTTGATGGGGACGAGCATAACGGAGAAGCTGTTGCGGCCAAAAACTACTTTAAGGCATTGTTTGGTAAAACTTTTAAGCGTGGACGTACCAAAGATATTCAAAATGCAAGTTTAAACTATGGTTACGCGATCATACGGTCAGAGATTAGGCGCTTACTTGTGATGAAGGGATTTGAGCCTAGTTTTGGAATTCATCATAAATCAACCGTTAATCCATATAATCTTGCTGATGATGTAATTGAACCGTATCGACCATTTGTCGATAATTATATTGTTAAGAATGTTTTGCTCAATGATAGCGAGTTTGATGGACAGGTACGGAAGTCACTTATCAAAATTTTGCTTGAGAAGTGCGTTAT
>JAUMVS010000166.1 GCA_030530045.1 Phoenicibacter congonensis | reverse complement strand
ACTCATCGTCCCTGTTGCGCAATTGGTGACGGAGATAAATGAAAAAGGGACGGAGATAGATTGGGAGGAAAGAAAAGCGCCCCGGTGAAGGGGCGCTTTGAACTTTTCTTATGTGTTATTTTTGCGAGAGGGCAAAAACAGAAAGACTAAAACTAGTCGATGTACCAATCAGCGGACCAATTCAAAAGACTAGTCGTCGAGCTGTTCTGCGATTTCGTCAGTGATGTTTGCAGTGTGGTAGACGTTTTGGAGGTCCTCAAGCTCTTCGAGTTTATCGATGAGGCGCATAACCTTTTTAGCGTCAGAAACTGTAACCTCTGCTGGGTTTGTTGGGATCATTGTGAGCTCAGCGCCCTTTACTTCAATTCCCTGCTCAACGAGTGCTTTTTTGACAGCGTTGAGGTCGCCAGCTGGGGTGTAAACAATCCACTCGTCTTCTGCGTCCTCGTAGTCGTCGGCACCAGCGTCAGCAACTGCGAGCATGAACTCGTCCTCGTCGCCTGCTGCACCGTTAGAAATCATGCCTTCTTTTTTGCCGCCGTCGATTTGCTTTGATACAAGAATTTGGCCCTTGCTCTCGAACTGGAAAGCAACGCTTCCGCTTGTGCCGAGGTTGCCGCCAGCGTGTGAAAATGCGCTGCGCACGTCAGCTGCGGTGCGGTTGAGGTTGTCGGTCAGAGCCTCGCAGTAAACAGCGATTCCAGCAGGTCCATAGCCCTCATAGACTACAGTCTTGTAGCTTGCAGCGTCTTTTCCTGAGCCGAAAGCCTTATCGATAGCAGTCTTGATTTTGTCCTTTGGAAGCGAATAGCCCTTAGCCTTGTCGATAGCAGCTGCGAGCGACGCGTTGTTCTCTGGGTTAGGGTCGCCACCTTCTTTAGCAGCTACAGTGATGTTTCTGCAAAGCTTAGAGAAAAGAGCTGATCTCTTTGAGTCCTGAGCTGCTTTTCTGTGTTTCGTGGTCGCCCACTTTGAATGTCCTGACATGTTAACCTCTCTATGTTCTGTTATTTAAATTTGCTTTTAACCTGCTAAATTGTATCATACGGCGCAAGGCGCGCGGAAGGCTAGACGTTGAACTTAAACGTAATGATGTCGCCGTCTTGCACGACGTAGTCCTTGCCTTCTTGGCGGAGTTTTCCAGCCGCGCGACAGCCCGACTCGCCATTTAGCTCGACGTAATCTTCGTAGGACGCAGTTTCGGCCTTAATAAAGCCACGCTCGAAGTCGGAATGAATAACACCAGCCGCCTTTGGAGCAGTGTCTCCAATGTGAATTGTCCAGGCTCGAGTCTCTTTTTCGCCGCTTGTGAAATAGGATTGCAAGCCTAAGAGATGGTAGGTCTCGCGGACCAAACGCTCAAGGCCGCTCTCCTCAATGCCGAGCTCCTCGAGATATTCCGCACGCTCGTCTTCTTCGAGGTCGATAAGTTCGCTTTCAACTTTCGCAGAAATCTTCACTGGCTCCAAACCATCAATCGGCGCAATGTCGGCTGTGAGCTGGTCTTCGTCAACGTTTGCGACATAAAGGAATGGCTTCATAGTCAAAAGATGCAAGTCGTAGAGTTCTGCCACCTCGTCTTCCGAAAGATCAATCGTGCGCACGCGATGCCCGTCGTTTAGCGCTTCGAAAGCCTTGTTCATTGCATCGAGCTTCTTCTGCTTTTCCTTGTCGCGTTTTGCTTCTTTCTCAACTCGCGGAAGAGCCTTCTCGATGGTCGCAATGTCGGCCAGAATGAGTTCGGTTTTGATGGTTTCGACGTCGCTTTCCGCATCAACTTTTCCCGAAACGTGGATGACGTCGCGGTCGGTGAAGTAGCGCACAATCTCGCAAATTGCGTCGCACTCGCGAATGTTTGCGAGGAACTGATTGCCGAGGCCCTCGCCCTGAGAAGCACCAGCTACGAGGCCTGCAATGTCGACGAACTCGACCATGGCTGGCACGATTTGTGCAGGATGGTCGATTTCAGCGAGGCGATTGAGGCGACGGTCAGGAACAGGAACCATGCCCACATTTGGCTCGATTGTAGCGAACGGATAATTCGCAGCCAGGCCGCCCTTGTTCGTGAGCGCTGTAAAAAGCGTCGATTTTCCAACATTTGGAAGGCCAACAATTCCGATTGATAAAGACATAAAACTCCCTCGGTTAATTTTTTCGTTCCTAAATTTTAGAACAAGTAAATGCTGCGGCCTGCAAGTCGCGAAGAACTATGCGCTGCAACGCATTCTGCACAATGGGGACGATGAGTTGTTTGCATAAAAAAGAGCGCCACGGGTGTGACGCTCTTGGGAAATTCAATTTCGACTGTTCCGCTAAATTGTGATCAATCCAAATTGTGCCGCTGTGTAGGAAATCAAAATGATTGCGATGAGGATTGGTGCGACATATTTGATGTTGAACGCCCAAAGGTTTGCCAGGCGGAACTTGGACGAGATGCGAACTTCGTCGATGATTTCTTTTGGCTTGATGACCCAGCCGACGAAGAGGCAAGTGAGGATTGCTACGATTGGCATCATGATTGTGTTGCTCAAGAAGTCGAGGAAGTCGAGAATTGATGAGCCCGCGCCGAGCGGCTCGATGAACGAGAGCTTGTTGTAGCCGAGGTTTACCAGCGTGACGGTCACGATGAAGTAGCCCACGACCCAAAGAAGCGCTGTCTTCCTTTTGACGTGCGCGCCGTCTTGAACGATGGAGACGAGCGTCTCTGTGAGCGAAATTGCGCTGGTGAGTGCCGCGAAGAACACCAGGATGAAGAACAGTGCGCCCACGATTTGGCCCGCGTTGCCCATTTGCTGGAACACTTCTGGAAGCGTGATGAACATGAGCGATGGCCCTGCTTTTGCAGCGATTGCGTCGCCGCCACCGAGGCTGATGAATGCCGCAGGGATAATCATGAGGCCTGCGAAGAATGAAATGCCGAAGTCAAAACCTGCGATTTGCGCGGTCGATTGCGTGAGCGATGAGTCCTTTTTGGAGTAGGAGCCGTAGGTAATCATGATGCCCATTGCGAGCGACATCGAGTAGAAGAGCTGACCGAGTGTCGCGATGAGCAGCTCAGGCGAGATTTTCGAGAAGTCAGGAAGCAGATAGTAGGCTGCGCCTGCAGCTGCGCCTGGTTGACTCAAAGTAAAGATTGCGATGCCGATAGCGATAACAACGAGAAGCGGCATCATAATGAGGTTCGACTTTTCGATGCCCTTTTCAACGCCCAATGCAACAACCAGAATTGTGCAGCCCACGAACACGAAAGCCCAGGCAAATGACTCAACTGGCG
>JAUMVS010000165.1 GCA_030530045.1 Phoenicibacter congonensis | reverse complement strand
AATTTATCTCCGTCACCAATTAGAGGCGGGAGGAGCGGAAAGCGTCGTTGATTTCGATTTCCTCTTCTGTGAGATCGTCGTCGTCCATGTAGTGGTCGAACTCGTAGTAGATTGACTCGTCAGGCTCTGGAGTTGCCAGAGAAACGACTACAGCCGCGATGAGCGCCAGAATAAAGCAAGGCAGCAGCTCATAAATCGAGAAGATTCCGCCCAAAGGCGAAAGCAAGTATTTCCAAACCACGACTGAAATTCCGCCGGTCAACATGCAAGCAATCGCGCCTTGCTTGTTGAGGCGACGCCAGTAAAGCGACAAAATCGTGAGCGGACCAAACGATGCACCGAGACCTGCCCAAGCGAAGGATACGACCTTAAAGATGACCGAATTTTCGTCAGATGCAATGATGATTCCGAGCAGGAACACGCAAATCAAAACGATGCGCGAAACAATCATTACCTGGTTGTCTTTAGCATCTCTCTTAAAAACGCCGCGGTAGATGTCTTCTGCGACTGAAGAACCTGAAATCAGAAGGTAGCTTGAAGCCGAAGACATGGAAGCTGCGAGTATGCCTGAGACGACTACGCCGCACATAAAGCCTGGCAGAAGCATTCTTGCAAGAACGATGAACACGTTTTCAGCCGCTGAATTTGTGAGGAATTCAGCAGGAATAACCGCGCGGCCGATGAGACCAATCGCCAGCGCGCAGAACATGCTGATACATACCCAAACTACGGCGATATATTTGCTTTTGCGAACCTCGTTAGCGTCGCGAATGCCCATGAAGCGAACGAGAACGTGAGGCATGCCGAAGTAGCCAAGGCCCCAAGCGAGGTAGGAAACAATCGTGAGAATTCCCATTGGGCTCGCGGCGCCGAAAACTGGCATCGAATTCTCGACGAGCTGGTTGCCGTCAGCGCCAAGAGTTGGTGTCGCATTGGCGGCAAGCGTTAGGTAACCTGGGATGTCGCTCAAGAAAGTTACGATGTTCTCAACGCCAGCGCCAAGGCCGACAGAGCCAATCACAACAACCGAAAGAGCAAAAAACATTAGGCAGCCCTGCACAAAGTCGGTTACGACTACGCTCAGGTAGCCGCCCACCAGGGTGTAGAGGAACACGATGATTGCGCCGAGGCACATCATCGTCATGTAGTCGAGACCGAACAGGGTGTTAAAGAGTTTTCCACATGTTACGAAGCAACTTCCAACGTAGACGCAGAAAAACAGCAAAATGATGAGAGCCGCAATCGTCGAAACGACGTTTTTATCGTCGTGCACGCGTCGTGCATAGAAATCAGGAAGTGTGATTGCGTCGTTGGCTTTTTCGGAGTATTTTCTCAGGCGCTTCGCTGTAAAATGCCAGTTTGCCCAGGTACCGACCGCCAAACCGATGATTGTCCAGCCCGCGTCGGCAACGCCTGTGAAGTAGGCCAGGCCAGGCAGGCCCATCAAAAGGTAGCCCGACATGTCGGAAGCTTCCGCCGACATTGCAGTCAGCCAAGGACCAACTTTTCTTCCGCCCAAAAAATACTCGTCGGTCGAGGAATTTGCCCTCTTTGCGTAAACAAAACCAATCGTTAAAACTACGATGAAATAAGCGAGGATGGCAAGCACCATCCAGAAGTCGGCTGTAAACATTTCTCTCCTGTTAAACGCGAACAATCGCGGTATTATAAAAAAGCTAATAAATTCATCTAACGCACAAGCGTTTATTTTATCAATTTTGATGCGGTTTCTTTAAACATGTGCGTGAACGGCTCTTTTGGATCAGGGGTTACATATGGACGAACTTCAGAAGAAATATGAGGAGCTCAAGGCTCTGAATTTGAATATTGACATGACGCGTGGCAAACCAAGCACGCGCCAGCTGGGGCTTTCGGAGCGTCTGATGCACATCGACATTTCCTACACCAGCAAGGATAACTTCGACATTCGCAACTACGGCGGCATCGCTGGCATCGCCGAGGCGCGCGAACTCATGGGTGAAATCATGGAAGAGCCGGCCGACAACGTGCTGGTGCTCACGAGTTCAAGTTTGCAGCTGATGTACGACACCGTGCAGCGCGCGATGCAGTTCGGTCTCGCGGGGAACACGCCTTGGAATTCGCTGCCAGCAGTGAAAATGATTTGCCCATCGCCTGGATACGACCGCCATTTCACGATTTGCGAGACTTTCGGAATTGAGCAAATTGTTGTTGACATGCGCGATGACGGTCCTGACATGGATGCTGTTGAGAAACTGGTCGCAGAAGATGAGAGCATCAAGGGCATTTGGCTCGTTCCTCAATATTCAAACCCAACCGGAATCACATTCTCGGACGAAGTCGTAAAACGCCTGGCAAACATGAAAGTTGCAGCGCCTGACTTCAGGATTTTCTGGGATAACGCCTACGCAGTGCATCATCTCTACGACGATGCCGAGCGTCAGGACCACGTTCTTGACATTGGCGAGCAGTGCCAAATCGCTGGAAATTACGACCGTTACTTCAAGCTTGCTTCGCTTTCAAAGGTAACTTTCCCTGGCTCTTCAATTGCAGCGATTGCTTCAAGCCCAGCTAATGTGGCAGAAATCAAGCAACGCATTTTTGCTCAAATGATTGGCCCAGACAAAGTCAACCAAATGAAACATGCTCTGTTCCTTAAAAATAAAGATGGTGTGCTTGATCACATGAAGAAGCACGCTGCGGAGCTTCGCCCGAAATTTGAAGCTGTCGAGCGTGTGCTTGCCCGCGAGCTTGGCGACGTCGATTACGCAAACTGGACAACTCCACGCGGCGGATATTTCATTAGTTTCAATTGCAAGCCAGGCACGGCTAAACGCGTTGGGGAAATTACGGAAGAGCTCGGCGTCAAGTTCACAAAAGCAGGCTCGACCTTCCCTCTTGGAGACGACCCGAAAGATCAAAACATTCGCATAGCTCCGTCTTGCCCGCTCGTTGAAGAAGTGGAGCAAGCAATCGAAGTTCTCGCCTTCGCAACAAAAATGGCAGCTGCCGAAGCGTAAAGCTCGCGCTACATACAAAGAAGGAATAAGCCACCCGTTAAGCTCAAGCTTGCGGGTGGTTGTTTTTTTGCAGCGCCGCAATTGGTGACGGAGATAAATGATGATAAATGGTGACGGAGATAAATTTCAGCGGAGATAAATTAACACAGAACTCATCGTCCCTGTTGTGCAAATTGCAACTGCAGAAATTGGTGACGGAGATAAATTTCAGCACAGAACTCATCGTCCCAGTTGTGCAAAAGGTGACGGAGATAAATGGTGACGGAGATACGCAATTGGT
>JAUMVS010000164.1 GCA_030530045.1 Phoenicibacter congonensis | reverse complement strand
CCCAGCATTTACTAAAGACAGGAATGATTAATAAAACCCCGAATTGAAACAACCATTCTGCAACGCAAAAACAGCATGCAGAAAGTTGCAATCAAAAAAAAATAGTGAAACAAGCACAAAATGTACAGCAGAGAATTTAGAAAGCCTTTCGGCTTCAAAAAAATGCAAAACTTGGATGAAAGTTTAAAACAGAAACACCACCACTCAACGTTTTCTGATTATAAAGTTCGCATTCCCAAATCATTCGGCGTGCGAAACTTTACGCCAAAAAACTCAACCTAGAGGTGTCACCCGAAAGCCAGCATCCCAAGTTTCACAAAACCCCAGCTAAACACACCAGCCCAACGCTCGACCCCAATTTGCAAAATAATCCTAAAATTAGTCTCATGCAAAGGGAGTGCACCTGGCGATGCCGGGCAGCTCTTAAAATCTAGGAGGTAAACATGGGAAATCCAAGAAAAGACGCTTTTGCGGAAACGTCAAAAACAATCATCAAGAATTTGGAAAAGCGCGGCATGGACGGCTATTTCTGCGAAAGCTCAGCCGACGCCGTCAAGCTAGTTAAAGAACTCGTTCCAGTGGGTGCAAGCATTGGCTGGGGCGGAACCGAAACTTTCCGCGAGACAGGCGTGAAAGATGCACTCGAAGAGGGCGACTACGAGATGCTCGACCGCTCAAGGGTGCAAGGCGCTGAAGCACTGCGCGAGATGTATCTCTCCCACCTGGGCTGCGACGTATTCTTCATGAGCACAAATGCGCTCACGACAAAGGGCGAGCTTGTGAACATCGACGGCAACTCAAACCGCCTCGCATGTTTGCTCTACGGCCCAAAGCAAGTCATCGTTCTCGTCGGCATGAACAAGATTGTCCACAGCATTGAAGACGGCATCAACCGAATCCAAACCCTAGCCTGTCCTCCAAACGCAACGCGCCTGCACTGCGACACGCCGTGCGCGAACGTTGGTGTGTGTGGCAACTGCCACAACGACGACTGCATGTGCTGCAACATCGTTGTCACACGCCACAACCGCCACAAAGGTCGCGTCAAAGTGATTCTCATTGCCGAAGACCTCGGCTTCTAAACAATCCGCAAGCTCACAACAAGCCTAACAAAGAAGATCCCCGAGTGGCTAAATCTCGGGGTTCTTCAACTTGAGGGAGTTGTAGTTATAAGGATTAAGGAGGAACTACTACAATCGCCGCCTTTTAGGGTTTTGAACGAAGAGACAATAAAAGCGGCCCCAAATTAATGGGATTTCAATCCCAATAACAACACATTAATCTTCACATGATGCTGTGAGAAAAATCACCAGAAAGCCAAAACTACCACGTCATGAGGCCAGTTCTCATGACGAAAATGAATAACGTTCACTTTCAACGGAATATTTTACGGAAAGGGGTCGGAGGTGTACGAGATTACCTGTGAGTGCAGCGAGATTCCGCGAACATAAAGCCTAGCACCTGATTGATTACGGAAAGGGCGTGGAGGTGCACGAGGTTACCTGTGAGTGCAGCGAGATTCCGCGAACATAAAGCCGAGCACCTGTTTGAGCGAGCGCTAGCGAGCGAGTTTGCGAGGCGTTCGCGGAATCGAGCGAAAAGCACGAACCGGGAATCGAGTGCACCTCCGAGCCTTTCCGTTGATGGGCTTTGAGGAAAGGGTTCGGAGGTGTACGAGATTACCTGTGAGTGCAGCGAGTTTTTGCGAACAATAAGCCGAGCGCCTGTTTGAGCGAACGAAGTGAGCGAGTTTGCGAGGCGTTCGCGGAATCGAGCGAAAAGCACGAACCGGGAATCGAGTGTACCTCCGAGCCTTTCCGCGAACGAACTTGTATAAGAAATTCGTGGTGGAGCTTTGGGAATTTAGTTTTTAGCTGTGGCTTTTTTGATGGAGTTAACGATGATGCAGAGCACGATTGTGACGAGCATGCTGACCAGGGTGTAGCCGCAAATGAGGTCAACTTGCATGAGGAAACGGTAGCAAATGAAGCCGGCGACCCAGATTGCGAGGTTCCACCAATCGAATGCATCGGCGTCTTTTTGGCGTTTGATGATGTAGAAGTCGGCAATTTGAACTGCAATCATTGGTGCGAAAACTGAACCGATGAGGTAGAGGAAGTCGGTGATGTCATCCATTGGGAAGAGGATTGCGCCAACTGTGCCAAGGATAGCAACAACGATAGCGACCTGCTTGCCTTTAAGCTTGCTAGAGAGCGATTCTGTGGAAACGCCTGCTGAGTAGGCATCGAGGAACGTTGTTGTTACGGTTGAGAACACGACGATGAGCAGCGCCGCAACCCCAAGCCCACTCTTGAGCATAATTTGCGCGATGTCACTTTCGCCTGTGAAGATTGACGCGCCCATTCCGATGATGTACATGAAGCAAGAAACGATGCCGTAAGTGAGTACGCTGACAGCGGTAGCTTTAACTGGCTCTTTTGCTTCGCGGGTGTAGTCGCTGATAAGTGGCAGCCACGAAAGAGGCATTGCGACCGCGAGTTCGACAGCTGCACCGAACGAAAGGGAGTCGTCGGTCATATCGATCATTGGGTTTCCACTGAAGAAAATGAGGTAGCCCAAAACGAGGCAGAGAATAAAGAGCGCTGCCATTGCAACAGTGTTGAGCTTGCCGAGGTTTGTGATTCCAACAAGAATCCAAACGACGATGAGCACGCCGATTACCGCACACCAAACCCAGTGTCCAACTTCAAAAACTCCGCTTGCAGAAAGCGCACCGTCATAGATCATAATGGCTGTCCAACCGAGGAGCTGAAGCACGTTTAGGAATGCAAAAAGTTGTCCGCCGCGAAAACCGAAGCTGACTTTTACCGACTCCATCGCGCTTTTCTGCAGGCGACCGCCAATTGCGCCTGAAAGAAACATGAGGCAGCAGCCGATAATGTGTCCAACAATGATAGCCGCGAGACCGGTCGTGAATCCGAGTGTCGCAAAGTAGGTTCCTGTTAAAATCTCGGCAATAGAAACTGCCGCACCGAACCAAATTAATCCATTTTCAAATAGAGATGTTTTCTTTTCCAAAGTTATTCTCCTGCACTTTCTGTGAATTTATTGTCAATTGCAAAACCATGGTCCATCGGACCGCTTCCCTGCCCCAAGTCGAGCATCGCGCTGAGTGCGCCAGAAATGTATTCCTTGGCTCGTGCTACGGAGGTGTCGAGGTCAAAGCCTTTGGCAAGGTTTGATGCAATTGCGGAAGAAAGCGTGCAGCCTGTTCCGTGGGTGTTTGGATTGTCGATGCGTTTGCCGGTGAACCACTTGTAATCGCCGTTTGCGAACAGAAGGTCATTGGCGTCGTTTACA
>JAUMVS010000163.1 GCA_030530045.1 Phoenicibacter congonensis | reverse complement strand
ACAGCTGGCTCTACGCTGGTGCTTTGCTCGTTGGTGCTTCCTACACAGTGTTCTTCGGAGGAAATGCGCTCGACGCAGCGGTTTCTGCTGTGCTTTCGGTCATCCTTTGCTTCCTCGTGCTGAAACTCTCCGACAAAACGCCGAACCTCATCGGTTTTAACGTCATTGCATCGTTCATCATCGGAATTCTCGTTTGCGCGGCGGGCTATCTTCTGCCGACGCTGTCGCTAGAAACAACGCTCAGCGGCATCATCATGGTGGTTATTCCGGGCCTTGCGATGACGAACTCTATTCGAGACATGCTTTCAGGCGACACGCTTGCAGGTCTAATGCGTTTTGCGGAAAGCATTCTGTGGACGGCTGCGCTCGTCTTTGGCTTCACCGTTGCCTTTATGCTCATGGGTCTTTCGGTTCACACCGAGGTTCCCGCGCAGAACTACCTGATAAAATACGCAGCAGTTTTGCCAGCTACAGTAGGCATTTTGCTCTTCGATTTCTCTCGAAGGAAGCTCTTTATTCTTGGCATCATTGGCGCGATGATTTCCTACCCATTCTATGTCCTCGTACAAATGACAGGCCCTGCTTCGGAATTTCTGCCTGTTTTCACAGCATCAATCGTCGCTGCTGTTTATTCAGAAATTCTTGCTCATAAATGGCGCGTGCCAACAGCAGTGTTTTTCGCTGTTGCGGTCATGCCTTTGATTCCTGGACGCCTTCTGTTTTCAACCGTAAACTTCGTCGTTCAAAGCAACTGGGCTGCAGCTTCAGAAATCGGAAACACCGCAGCGATGACTTCACTCGGAATTGCTACGGCAATCTGTATCGTCTGGACAATCTCCCGCACCTGGGAAAACTTACGAATTAGCAAACGCGTGGCAAATTTAGTTCCTTAAGCTAAAGTTTAGAAAACGGCGGGGCATGTGTTCGCGCAGGCGACTTATGAGAGCGTAGCTCTCATCCGGAGCCAAGCGAATGCATGACCGCCGTTTTTGGATGAAAGAACAAAGAAATCCAACATGTTAAAAAAGCGTGAGCGAAAACGAAACTGGGCTAGCAGATTTGGCCGAAAAAGAATTTCGCTAGCCTAGCGGCTGCGGAATTCTTTTGCAGGCCAAAGATGCAGTTCAGGATCGTTTGCAGCGTCAAAGTTCCCGCTTCTCGTCAGAGAAGCGGAACTAAATAATTTACCTCCGTCCCCAATTGCCGCTGCACATTTACCTCCGTCCCCATTTGACAATTCATCTCCGTCCCCAATTGGTGTATTGCGGGCCGCCGCTGGCGGGGATTATTCCCGTTGCGCGGTTTTTATTAGATAATGTTTAAGGTTTGCAACGTGTAGATAATTCTTGCAAGGAGTAAATTGTGGAAATCATTGCCAATTGGTTTTCAAGATTGACATTTGTTGAAATATTCAATTTGTGCGTGCTTTTGCTGTTTTTCGTTGGTTATGTTTACCAGCTTTATTACGTCATTGTCGTGCTCACGCGCAAGCCGCCGCGCCTGAAGGCTGCGGCCAACCACCGCTACGGCGTGCTCATTCCTGCGCGAAACGAAAGCGCCGTCATTGGCAACATCATCGACTCGATTGCGCAGCAAAGCTACGACACCGACCTCATTGATGTGTTCGTCGTCGCCGACAACTGCACTGACGACACGGCCGACGTGGCGCGTGCTCACGGTGCGAACGTCATCGAGAGAAACGCTCCTGACCTGGTGGGAAAGGGCTATGCGCTTGATTTTGCGCTCAACAAAATTTGGGACGAGTTCGGCAAAGAGAAGCACGAGGCTTTCTTCGTGTTCGATGCTGACAATGTTCTCGACAAGAATTACTTCAAGGAAATGAACGCCACGTTCGACAATGGTGCGCTCGCGTCGACGAGCTACCGCAACTCGAAGAACTTCGACACCAACTGGATTTCTTCGGGCTACGCTCTTTGGTTTTTGAAGGAAGCCAGGTTTTTGAACCAGGCGCGTTTGACTCTAAACACCGGCGCTGCGATTTCTGGCACCGGCTTTTTCATCGCTGCAAAAGTGCTTGTCGATGCAGGCGGATGGAAGTGGCATCTTCTCACAGAAGACATCCAGTTTTCCGCAGCTTCGGCATGCGAATCACGCAGGATTTCCTACAATCCAAATGCAGTGCTCTACGACGAGCAGCCAACGACATTCAAAGCTTCGTGGGATCAGCGCTGCCGCTGGGCAAAGGGCTTCTATCAGGTGCTTTTCAAGTATGCAGGCTCGCTTTGGAAGGGTTTTTTCACAAACAAGCACGGCTATCGCTTCGCTTGCTGGGACCTCTTCATGACGGTCGCCCCTGGCATGCTGCTCACGGTCATCGTGCTCACGCTCAACATCGCAATTGTTATCCTTGGCGTGCTCGGCGTTTACTCGTTTGGTACGGCCGTGGTCAGTGCGCTGTCGTCGGCGGCGTTCTGCCTCATCAACTACATTTTGTTCATGTTCATTTTCGGCGTGCTCACAACGTTTGTTGAGTGGAACAACATCCACACCACGACCCGCAAAAAGATCTTGACCTGCTTCACGTTCCCGTTCTTCCAGCTGACCTATGTCCCAATTGCAATCGTGGCACTTTTCAAGAAAGTCGCCTGGACACCAATTGCGCACACCGTCACAGTCGACGTGACAGAATTCTCAGAAAAGCAAAGCTCTTAGGTCCTCTCGTGGGATATTTTTGCAGCTAAATTTCGTCTCGCAAAATCCACGACCCTCAAGGTCGCTAGGATTTTGCTCGCTCATTTATCCACAAAACTATCTCCACGAGAGAACCTAAGAACAGTCTATAAAACCTCTTGTAAATAAAGATTTGAGGCAGCAATACTCATAGTTTTTCGCTCATTGCCTCGCGAACTCGCGAGCAAGCTCGCTCAAACACGCTCGGCAACCCATTCGCGAAAAATTACTCGCTGCCCTCACGGCAACTTTTCATACCTAACGCGCCGCCTTTAATCTTTGTTCTTTTGTTTTAGCCCCTTTAAAGGGTCTTTCCCTAACTCAACATTTGCAAAAATTGATTAAGGTAGAATTTTGCTAATGAAACGTGTTGGCTCATGGAGGTGTTTGTAATGAGCGGGATTTTTGGAAACATGTTCGACTTTAATCGCGATGGCAAGCTCAACGCTGCTGAAAAGGCTGCCGACGTTGCTGCCTTGCAGGAAGTTCTTCGTCAGAATGAGGAACTCACGCAGGCGCAAGAAGCTGAGGATTCTGGCGAAATTTACGAATATTACAAAGACTCTGACGATCAATCTTCATTTGCTGCAAGTTTAGATGGTCTAAACGTTGATGAAGATAATTTCGATGACGATGGCCTTGATGAATACGTCGA
>JAUMVS010000015.1:12190-20496 GCA_030530045.1 Phoenicibacter congonensis | reverse complement strand
TCGGGCGAATGCACGACAGTCTTCATTCGCCGTCGACTCATCGTCCCCATTGTGCAGCGAGCCTAAAACTGGTAATTTTGGGATTTTTTAGTTCTCTGGGAATTCCGAGAAGCAGCGGGTTAGGCCGGTGCGGGTTTGGGTGTTGGTTTTTTTGTAGATGGAAGTCAAGTGATGCTGCACTGTGCGAAGCGAAATTCCCATGCCTGCAGCGGTAGCTTTTAAGGTTTTTTCGCTGGCCGTAACGGCTCCGAGAATTTCGGATTCGCGTTCGGTCAGGTCATATTTCTGCGCAAACATTTGCAGCTTTTCTTCTGGTGTTAAAGCGGCTGGTGCATTTGCAGTTGGGATTGTAGTTGCAGCGCTTGTGGCTCTGTTTGGTTTGTTGCAAGCTGGTGCTTGTTCGCCATTTTCTGAATCAGTTAGGCTGTAGGCAAATCCGTTAGCTTTTTCTTTTCCTGGAACTTCGTCAGTTGCTTGCGCTGATTCTGTATGTGCTGTTGTAGCTGTAGAAAGATTGCCTGCTGGTTGCAGTGGGTTTCTATTGTGAACCTCTGTAGCAGTTGATGAGCCGTTTGCTTGTGCGGCAGTGGCGTTTGTTCTTGGACCGAAGGCATCTGAAGGACGAAGAATGTAGTTCTCGTTAGTTTTTGGATCATGGAAGCTGAGCATTCCAGCTTTAACCAGGAAGAAAATTGTAATTCCCAAAGTTGGAAGCAGTAGAACCGTTAGCGCAACAATGTTGCCAGTTTCTACAAAAAGAACAGCAGGAATTGAGGTCGGAATGGCGCAAACGTTTGCGATGGTGCGCCCCATGCCCGCCCAAAGGTCGGGGTCGTCCATGTGCGGGGCGAGACCTAAGAATGCGGAAGTGTAGAAAACGACGAAGAAGCCGTCAGCTAAGAAGAAAACAGCGCGGCCGATGTTTGGGTCGCCCCCAGCTTCAACTCCAAGAATTGCAGCGAGGGCAACAAACGCGACAGAAATCATCGCAAGGCCAGCGTAGCGACCTCTTTTGAAATCGAACAGGTAGCCAGCGATGATTCCGCTGACCGCAAGCACTACACGTGAGTCGAGCAGAATGAACGGGCTAAAGCTTTGGCTATCTTGCGAAGATGCGCCGTAAAGCGAGTTAAACAAAAAAGCGAACAACGCTACGAGAGCAATGATGTAGCCTGCGAGTTTCTTTGGCTGCTCAACGACGATTTCGTCAAAGTCATTTATTTTGCCGTTGGGCATCTCTTCTGAGTAGGATTTCTGCGCCAGTTTAGACTTGATTGCAGCGAAATCGATGGACTTTGATGCCTCCCACGAGCGGTAGTCAAATACCACGAGACCCCCGACTGCGGCGATGATGAGTAGTGCCTTGATTATTCCGAACGGGACTAAAAGAAAAGTCACGAACTGCAAGGTCAAGCCTGCGGCGTGAGCTACGCCGACAGAAAGCGAGAGGTGTTTGCTTCTGACAAAAAGCTTAGCCGTGGAGGCATGCACGCCAGCGGCAACGTAGCCAAGCAGAAAGAAAGTTACGACCTTGAGTGTTTCAATAATGATGGGGTTCGTTGCTACTAAAGTGTAGAGAACTGAGGCGGCCCCAATGACCGAACCCACAATCGCTATCGTTTTACGTGCTTTTTCAGTTGTGCGTTTTGTGATGAACGAGAACGAAACAAATCCAATTGCATTTGCTGTGAGTGATGGGATTTGCTTGGCTAGGCCAAGGTCGAGACCAGTTCTGCCAAGCGCGATTCCGTAGTAGGAAGAGCATTCAAGAAGCACGAAAAAGAAAAGGGCAAGCGCAAGTAAAGCCTCGTAGCTTTTCATCTTATGTTTGCTCATCTTGCCTCCAAGCGCGCAGCGATTTTTCATCCTTTGCGCCAGTTAATTCTTTCCGCCATAAATTATAAATAACCGCTTGCCGCTCATTTTGGGGTTATTGCGTAAATACGCAAACGCACGCAAGCGGGGTGAAAGTGTTCATTGCGTATATACGCAATTGCATTTGAGTTTCCCAAGCGTAATCATGGATTTATGGATATTTCTCTGCGGTTTGTTCGCTTCGAACACGTCTCCCAGCTTCATAATCTTGAAACTTCTTCTGGGAACGCATTATGCATTTGAATTCAAGCGAGCACGCACTCCAAACTTTTGTTTTGGAGGAAGGCAGTGAATAAAGGGTGGTGGTTTTCCAGCCATTCATAGCGGTACCGAAAGGCTTCGGTCGTTCATTTGGAGAGAGAGGTAAAAATGAAAAAGAAGTTTCAAATTGTGCTTGCAGCCGTGTTTGCTGCAATGCTAGTTCCTGCTCTTGCTTTTAGCAACGTGACGGAAGCGGTCGGCGCAGGAGCAACCCCAGAAAAGAGTTCTGTTGTCGATGGCGACACGACTGAAAACTGGACCGTTGATGCAGCTAACGTCGACACAATGAATCTTGGTCGAATTTGGACCGACAAAACAGTAAAGAAAGGCGAGGGAAATTCTGATTTCCTAACAACCCTTTCTGCAATTTCTTCAGCATCAAACACATCAACTACTGTCACTAAACCTTTAGACATTGTCATGGTACTCGACGTTTCTGGCTCGATGGATGACAGTTTTGGAGGCGGCTCTTCGGAAAAGAAATTAGCGGCGCTAAAAACAGCGGCTAGTTCGTTCTTGGACACAATCGCGAGCGAGAATGCGAAGGTCACCGACACCGAAAAGAAGCATAAGGTTTCAATCGTAAAGTTTGCGGGAACCTCTTCTGATAATGTTGGAAACAACACATACAGAGGTTTTTTCGGAAACACCTACAACTACAGCCAGATTGTAAACAATCTCACTCTTTGCGAGGGCACTGGTAAGGACACGCTCGCTAGCTCCATTAATGGCTTGATTGCTGGCGGTGCGACGCGAGCTGACAAAGGCTTAGAACATGCACAGCGCGCGTTGGCCGATTCTTCTGCCCGTGAGGATGCAAAAAAGATTGTCGTGTTCTTTACTGACGGTCAGCCAACCAGTGGTTCTTCCTTTGAAAATGCAGTTGCTAGCAGCGCGATTTCTAAGGCGAAGGAACTAAAAGATGCCGAGGTAGAGGTGTTCTCGATTGGCATTTTTAGTGATGCAAATCCATCGGCAGACCCAACTGCAAGCGGCACTTCTAACACTAACAAATTCATGCATGCTGTTTCTAGCAATTATCCAGCGGCTCAATACTCGCAAAGCGGTTCTAGATACGTTTGGAATTTGGGAACTCGTGCCGACCAGTCGGAATATTACATGGCAGCAGCCGACTCTGATTCTTTGAAGAAAGTTTTCGAGAACATCGCATCCACTATTAGCGAGGGTTCTGGTTATCCAACGGAAGTTGACGAGGGCTATGATCCCGACAAAGGCGGCTACGTCACATTCGATGACGAGCTTGGAAGCTACATGAAAGTCGATGGTTTCACGTCGATTAATTTTGGCGGCACCACATTTACTAACCCCACAAAGTCAACTTCAGGCAACGTCGACACCTATGTCTTTAACGGCAGTGTCGAAACGCCAATTTATCCAAAAGGCAACCTGAACATGGTTGTTATTGCAGTGACTAGATCGAATGACTTGGCACAAGGCGACAAGGTGCAGGTCAAGGTGCCAGCGTCGCTCATTCCTGTTCGTTACTTTAACGTCAACACTACAACTTCGGAAATGAGCGTAACCGACGCTCATCCAATCCAGGTTACTTTTGCCTCGAGCCTGAAAGATGGCGTGCTCGACAGCTTGGCAAAGCCTGATGCGACGCTTGCAAGCTACATGGCTGCTAATTCTGACACCGAAGGAAACGTGGAATTCTTTGCAAACGCTTGGAGTGGAGACCAGTTCCTTGGAGACACAACCTCCACTTTCTTCCCAGCAAAGGGCAACACCTATTACTACATCACAGAAGACACCCCTATTTATTCTGATGCTGAATGCACCACTCGTGCTCAAGGCAAGCTCGAGAGTGACAAAGATTACTATTACAAGCGGACATATTTCGAGATGGTCGATGGTAAGAAAGTAGACCGCGTTCGAGTTGTTGACTTCCCAGGTTCAGTAGCGGAAGCACTTGCTGGTGCAGTTGCTCAAGATGCGAGCGGCAATTCCTACTTCGTAAAGGGAACTGCGCGCCACACCTATCTCGACGAACTCTACACCGCCAAGACCACTAATGTCACAGAAACAGCAGGCGATGTTTTAAATCCTGGCTGGAAAGAGTCTTCGGTGGCAGCTGCCTCAACTGTTGTCAACCACCTTGGCAACAACGGCAAATTGAAGGTTATAAAGCCGGGCACACTCACTGTTTCAAAAACAGTAACCGTTCAAGATGGCTATTCGCTTGACGATTACGCCGATAAAAGTTTCACATTCGAGATTTCAATTCCTGATGTTGCAACTGCTCAAGGTCAAACATTCCCTGCAGAAGTAAAGAATGCAAGTGGCGACACGGTGGGTGACGCATTTGGCCTTGCATTTGATGCAACTGGAAAAGCTACACACACATTGAAACATGGCGAGACACTCTATGTTTATGGCCTGCCAAACAATGCCGCCTATACCGTTACTGAGCAGGCAGCTGCTGGTTTTGATACAACTTCGGAAGGCGACACTGGCACAATCGCGGCTGGTGAAACTGTAGCTGCTGCATTTACTAACACCTATTCCGCGGAAGGCACTCTTGACGGAAAAATTGCTCTGGCAGGATCAAAAGTTTTGAGCGGAAGAGACTGGAACGAGACTGATGCATTCGTGTTCACACTCGTTGGCGCCAACCCTGAAGATGCTCCTCTGCCACAGAGCTCAACAGTAAAGCTTGAAAACCTTGACGGAACTCAAAGCGGCACTGGTGTTGCGTTTAACTTCGGTGACATCACATTTGTGAAACCTGGCACCTATGTCTACAGCATTTATGAAGACAAAGATGCTTCTACTTTGAACAAGGGCGTTTCCTACTCAAAGGCTGTCTACCAGGTAACTGTTACTGTCACTGACGCAGGTGACGGAACACTTAACATCCAAAGCACAATGCAGCAGCGTCGCGATGATGCAGGCGATTCTCTTAGCGATCAGCAGCCAGCGCAAGTGGCTCTATTCAATAATGTGTTTAGGGCTGATGAGGAAAATTGGTCGCCACGCGGTGTCAAACATTACGTCGACACGACGGGCGGAAGCAAGCCAATCACTGAGGATATGTTCTACTTCCGCATGACGCCAGTCGATGGTGCACCTGGTAGCGAGAGTATCAAAACTACCGATGGCATTAGTCCAATCACCTTCGATGCGGCTCAATTTACACAGGACAACATCGGCAAGACCTACACATACAAAGTAAACGAGGTCATCAACGTTGATGGTGTTTGGAAGAACGTTAGCGAACTTGCGCCTGCGGGTGAGGATTATGTCAAGGACGGCATGACCTACGACGCAAGCGAGTGGACCGTCACAGTTAAGGTCACGCTTGATGAGGATGTCATTGTTCTCGAGCCGACCTACTCCAAGAATGGACAAGCTACCACAGAAGACAAATTCGAGTTCCTGAACCACTATGCTTCTGACCCTGTTGAATATGACACAGCGCAGGCTGGATTTAATAAGGTAATCACCGGCCGCGACTGGGACGAGAGCTGCATTTTTAAGTTCGATTTTGACAAGGTTTCGTTCGATGGCTACACCGATGAAGAGTCGCTCAGCAAAATGCCTGACGTAAAAGGCGACAACCCAGTCACGGTTACAAGTACTACAGCCAAAGAAAACGAACCAGTTGCGTTCGACTTCGGCAAGCTTAATTTCACAGAGACTGGCACATACGTCTACAAGGTGACCGAGCAGACTGCAACTGCTGGCACCGAGTTTGAATATGACGACCATGAGGCTTTCCTCACTGTGAAGGTCACTGACAATGGCCTTGGAAATCTGGTGGCGGAAGCAACCGTGACAGACGGTACATTTACTAATGATTATGTGAAAGATTTGAACTATTCAGCCGCTGGCGACTTCAATGTAGAGAAGGTTTTGACAGGGCGCAACATGACGCAAGGTCAATTTAAATTCGTGTTCACTCCTGACAGCGCTTCTAAAGACAAGTTCTGGTTCACTTCGAATTCAATTCCTGTGAGTGCTGCCGACGATGGAACAACCGCAACGATGACTTCGACATTAAAGCAGCTGCGCGGTGACCAAGACCTCGTGTTCACAAGGGCTGACACAGGCAAGACCTACAAATTTACGGTTTATGAACTGCCAACTAGCCTTGCTGGGTATGTTTGCGACACGACCGAGTGGAATGTGAGCATCGCGATTTCTGTCGATAGCGGAAAAGTGGTTGCAACGACAACCGTTGAAGGCAAGGGAGAGACCTCGAGCTGGACCTACACAGCAGGTGAAGAGGCAGAAACAAGCGCGTTTGTGTCATTTGCTAATTCCTACTCTGCGAAAGGTTCCGTCTCAATCGAAGCTGATAAAGAGTTGACTGGACGTCAAATTAATCAGGACGAATTCGAGTTTAGCCTCTGCTATGCCGATGACAAACGAGTTCTCGACAAGACTTTCACTAATGACGAGCATGGCAGCGTATTTTTCGGCTCGCTAAATTACGACGTTGACCTGCTTAACAAACTGGTTAATGACCAGCGTGCGACTGTTGAGGTTGACAACAACGGAAACAAGACTTGGACGATTCAATATTCCGCAAAGGAAATAACCGACAACCTGCCAGCAGGAGTGACTTCTGAAAAAACACGATTTCGTTTGTCGTCACTGTAGTTGACAAGGGCGACGGCACGCTTGAGGCAACTGCTGCTGTTGACCAGGGTGGATTTGTGTTCCTGAACAATTACACTCCTGACCCTGTTGAATATGACACTGCGACTGCTGGCTTTAACAAGGTAATCAAAGGCGCCGACTGGATTGAGTCTGACGAATTTACCTTCGACCTCGCAAAAGTTTCATTTAATGGCGAGACAACTGATGAAGCTTTGGCAAAAATGCCACTAGCCGATGGCGCAAATCCAGCGAAGGTGAAGAGCTCGACCGCTAAAGAAAATGACCCAGTTGCTTTCAACTTTGGCAAGTTTACGTTTACGGAAGCTGGCACCTATGTCTACAAGGTAACTGAGAGATCAGGTGCAGGTGGCTTTGTTTATGACACACACGAAGCGACTCTCACGATTGACGTTGTTGATAACAGTGAAGGCAAATTAATTGCGGCAGCAACGGTTTCAGGCGCGACGTTTACGAACACCTACACTAACGATTTGAATTACTCGGCTGTTGGCGACATGGAAATTAACAAGATTCTGCGTGGCCACGACATGCTTAAAGACCAGTTCACGTTTGAATTCTGGACCGAGGACGATGCTTCTGCTGAGAAGTTTGCTTTAAAGAAAAACACAATCACGACGCTTGCTGCAAAAGATGGCCAAGTGGCAACGATGTCTGGTGTTTTTAAGGAACTTCGAGGTGGCGAGGATTTGATTTTCACCCGAGCAGAAGTCGATAACACGTACACAATCCTGATTAAAGAAAAGAACGATAGCGCTGCAGGTTATGAATATGACAGTCGAATCTGGAAGGTGAGAATCGAAATTGAATATGAGGACGATAAGGTTAAGGCAAGAACTACGTCCTTCAGCAACAAAGGCGACACCACGACCTGGGTTTACATCTCGGGCGAACAGGCAACGAGTTCAGTGTCTGCGGGCTTCTTGAATAAATATTCCGCTACTGGGTCGACGGCAATCGCTGCAAAGAAGGAGATCACAGGTCGTCCGCTGAGTGCAGATGAGTTCGAGTTCTCGCTTCATTATGCAGACGGAACACCTGTTTCAGGCCAGATTGTGAAGAACGATGCTAACGGCAACGTGGACTTCGGCACCCTTAATTACGACATCAAGACACTGGATAACCTCGTTAATAATCAAAGGGCTACCTACACCGTCGATGACAAGGGTAACAAGACCTGGACTATTAAATACATCGCAGAAGAAGACACCAGCAGCCTGCCTGGAGGCGTGAGCGCAACTAAAGATTCAGTTCCATTTATTGTGACAGCGGTTGATAACGGCGACGGAACGCTGAAAGTTACGGCTGACACTGGCACAGGTGGCATCGTGTTCAAGAATGTCTATAGCACGGGTGACCCTGTTCCAATGGAGCTGAACGGCACGAAAGTTCTTGAGCACGACGACGGTTTGGAGCCTGCCGACATCACAGGCAAGTTTAAATTCACGATTACCTCCGATGACAAGAATGCTCCAATGCCAAAAGATGCTCAGGGCAACCCACTCACTCAGGTTACTAACGACAAG
>JAUMVS010000015.1:10556-12090 GCA_030530045.1 Phoenicibacter congonensis | reverse complement strand
TCCAATGCCAAAAGATGCTCAGGGCAACCCACTCACTCAGGTTACTAACGACAAGAACGGAGTCGTTGATTTCGGAAATATTACGTTCTCACTTGAGGATCTGAACAAGGCTCTTGGGCAAACTGCATCCACTTCTGCAGACGATGCAGTTGCTGCGGAAGATGTCGCTAGTGACAACAATCAAAATGCTGACGCAGTGACAAACGGGGATGCAAAAGTTGCTGCTGAGGCACAGGTAAATGATGTGGAAAATGGTGAGGCTTCTTCTAACGAGGTAACAGAAGAGGCTGCAAAAGAGGGAACTGGCTCTAATGGGCTGGTAAAAGTTGCATTTGCTGACGAGGTAAAGTCAGGCAAGGTTCGCACCCACACATTTACCTACAAGATCACAGAAACTGGCAGTGTGCCTGGTGTTACTAACGATTCTGTGAATCCAAAGACTGTTCAGTTCAAGCTGACCGATGACGGCGAGGGTCACTTTACCGTTGAGCGCGTGACACCTGGCGATGTAGCGTTTACGTTTAATAACAGCTATTCAGTTGACCCTACCGACTCGAGCGTGAGCGACCAGTTGACCTTCAAGAAGGTTCTTGAGGGGCGTGCACAAAATGCTGGCGAGTTCACATTCAAACTCTTCGAGGACAACGATGTGGTCGCGACCGGCACGAATGGTGCCGATGGCACTGTGACATTTACGCCAATTACCTACACAAAACCTGGCGAGCACACCTACTACGCTCTTGAAGACAAAGCTGGCACGACAGAAGATGGCGTGACATATGGGCGCGGATTGTTCGGTGTCAACACGACTGTTACCGACAATGGTGATGGAACCCTGAAAGTTACGCATCAATTTGAAGATGACATTGATTCTGCGAAGTTCATCAATTGCTACGCGGCTGACCCAGTAACAGTTCAACTGAGCGCAGGCAAGGAGCTCACAGGAGCGACACTTGCTGACGGCCAGTTTACCTTCACCCTGAAGGATGAGTCGGGCAAGGAAGTTGCCACTGCGAAAAACAATGCTTCTGGTCAAGTCACATTTGATGAAATCAGGCTAGCGAAGGCTGGAACCTACGTCTATACAATTACTGAGAAAAATGACGCTCAAACAGGCGTAACTTATGACGAAACAAACCACAAGGTGACAGTCACAGTTACCGATGACCTGAAGGGCCACTTGGTTGCAGATGTTGCCTATGACAGCGGAACTGCGCCAGTGTTTAAGAACAAGTTCACTCCAACTCCAAAGACTCCAAGTGTGCTGGGACACACTGGCGACAACCTTGGGGTTTTGATTGGAATTGCAATTGCGGTAGCGGCGGCTGCTGGAGCGGCGGCAGTTGTTATTCGCAAGAGCCAAGCGTCGAGCAAGGAGGTAACGCGCAGACGTCATTAATTTCGGTAACACCTCTGTGCCCATTTCCATACACATTTCACCACTTTTAGGCACAGAAGCGTTCATACCTTTTGTATGCTAGCGGCACTTTGACGACAAAAAGCTAGCATACACTCTCTCCAAGCCCCATCCTCC
>JAUMVS010000015.1:0-10456 GCA_030530045.1 Phoenicibacter congonensis | reverse complement strand
GATGTAAATTCTGTGAAAATGGGCGTATTTTCGCTACAAAAAACTCATCGTCCCCATTGTGTTTTCTATAATTAACCTATCGAAAAACGTGATTTTTAAGCGGTAATCACTTCTAGCTTTCAATTGGGAAACGAGGGGGCTCGCATGGCTATTTCCGCAGAAACAAGCAACGAACCACAAAATGAAAAAGGAATCTCGCGCCGCGCTTTTGTCGCAGGTGCTTCCGCAGCTGTTGGTTCACTTTTCTTGGAACCTGTAATTGGCAAGGAAAATACGTTTTGGATGCCTGGCGCAACTAAAACTGCCTATGCCGATGAAGAAAAAATGACAGTCAAAGTCGAAGCTGGCAAATTCTGCGTTGTTGTTTATGACGCGGAAAAAGGAAAAACCACAACTGTCAGCGGCGTTTCTGTCAAAGTCAAATCGCTTTATAACGATCAGACGGCGGAGGCTACGACCGACGACAAAGGATGCGCATTCTTCGACGTAAAAGACCTCGCGAAGAAAACAACTTCGACTCAAATCGGCGACATTTATGAATTTGACGCAAGCGTGACTGTAACGAAGAGCGGCAACCGTGAAGTTGTGGTGTCAAGAATTCACATTATGGACGCTCAGGCAATTCAAGCACCGACGCGTGCGCTTGAGAACAAGCCCTACTTCCGCGAGTTGTCGTTTGATGGCTGGGACATTCAATATAGCGACCAAGAGTTCACGGCCTCGCCAGCCAACTCGATTACGCATGACCTTGTCGCTGAGATTTATTTCCCAACGGCCACGAAATATGCAATTCAGCCTGTGATTACAAAGAGTGACACGAGTTCGAGAGTTGGCACTGCGATTGCCGATGCGCAAACTGTTGAGGGTGCAGCTGGTGAATTCAAAAAAGTGACGTTTACAAAGCAGTTCCTTAACACCAGCAGCGGTGATGTTTTGCAGGTTGGCGACAACTACGGTTTCGTTGTTAACGACCCGAACAAGAGCGGCGATGATGCGAAGCTCTACTCAATTGCGACTGGACTCACTGTTTTCCGCGCGCCAATTAATCAAGCAGGCACTGACGGCGACGGCTACATCAGCCCAATTTCGAGCGACCGTCGAAAAACTTCAAGCACTGCAAGCACCTCGGGCGATTCCGATGACTCTATTATTAGCTTGCAGTCGGAAACCGAAGGTTTGAGAAAACCTGATGATATTCCTGTACAACTCCCAGATGGTTTACCTGGCTTTCTTTCTAAAGCTGTTTTTAATTGCTGGATGCCAAGTTTGCCGATTTTATTTAGGTATGACCCAGCCGGTTTTTTCATCATCGGCTTGGACATTGAGTGCATGAATTATTCGAACAAGCCTGACGAGAAGGGCAACACCACTTGGCGTTCGCAACCTCGCGGCACTATCAATGATCAATACAAGGTCAAGATTAACGAGTTCAAGCAGGGTATTCAGAACTACACACAAATGAACAACCAGCGGAAAGCGAACGGTAAAAAGTTCGCATCGAAATCAACATCGGTTGTCACGTTTAATGTTTCGTTCCAGGCATTCGCCGACCTCGCCTACAAAAAGGAAAAAAAGCTTTGGGATGGTGACCTGAGTATTGGCATGGGCTGCACAATCACCGGAACAAAAACTTGGCAAAAGATGGCTTGGTGCGTTCCTTACTACATCGAGGTGAGCCTTTCGGGCGGCGCGACGCTCGCTTTTCACTTCGGACTGGAATCAAATCCACAGGGTGTCACGCCTGATCAATACATGGATAGCATTGAAGAGATTTTTAAGAATCTCAAGTTCAAACCTACTCAGAGCCTCATTTTGTCCATTAATGGAGGAATTAGCGCATCGCTTTGTGTCGGCATTGCAAAGGTCGCGGGCGCGGGCGTTCGCGGAAGCGGCGGTCTTTCGCTTTCCTTCCAGTGGAGGCTTGAAAGTGACCCCGATTATGGAAAGAAACCAAGCCCTCGAATTCGTTTCGGAGGAAACGCAGAGTTTGCAATTGTCGTTCAGTTCCTTTTCTTCAAGAAGAGCTGGGTAGTTGCGCATGGCAACTGGCCTGACATCTACGACTCTGACATCAGCAAGAGCACAAACACTGCATCGCTTTCCGACGATAGCAGCAACATGATTGAGCAGCAGTTCTCTAACATTCAGGAGGGCGGCGAATACTTCCTTTCCGAGAACGATCCATCGAACCTTTTGCTCAGTGAAGAAGGCGGCTCCTACGCTGAATTGGTTGTAGTTACCGACAAGGAAATGGCGGCAGTTGCAGAAATTATTGCGGCTGCATCCACCTCAACCGTTTCTTTGCTTTCCGCAGAAGATGGAGACGGTGACGGCGAATCGGCTGCTTCAAAGCTCGAGGTTTTGACGTTAAACGACTTCGTTGCAAGCGCCTATTCCGTAACTCAAGACGAAATTGCTACAGGCACTTTCGAAAAGCCTGCAACCCACGAGTCGGCTGACGGAGTTGTTTCGCTTGCTGCCGATAGCAACACTGATTCCTATTACGATTATTCGTGGACAGAAGGTCACGACGCTAAATTTGACGACCGCGGCAAGGGTGACGATGTCATTTATGAGCTCGGCAAAGAAGGCGTTCGCCCTCGTCACATGAACAAGCTTGCAAGCGACATTTACAGTGCGCCAAACAGCAAACTCATCGAAGTCAACGGTGCGCGTTACCTGTTTAGAATTGCGCCAGTTGTTTACGACGGAAAATCTCGCGCTCGTGTTATCTATCAAAAGATTACTGACACTGGTGTTTCTTCGCCATTCCCAGTTGAGTATGCCACCATCGAAGGCAACTCGAACATGCACGAGAATTTCTTCGATTACAACTTTGATGTAAAAATTATCGGCAAAGAATCCGACACCCCAAGCTTGCTCGTGATGATTGTTTCGGGCGAGCGTCCAAGCGACGATTCGACTACGATTTTCGATGCGGCTGAGGCAACAATTTTGAGCGTTGTAAAGCTGAAGCTGCGCGAAGATGCTACTGCGCAAGACACAAAGCAGAGCGATTTTGTCACGGCATCAAGCAAATCTTGGCAGTCGCCAACCTACGAAGAGAGCGGAAAATACTTCGCATTCAGTGCCCCTCAACTTCATGTTCGCGATAACAACACTACTACTGCTCTTGACCAGCTTGACACCGATGGCTACGATCATGAGTTTGGTTACTTCATCATGACTTCGGCGGCCAGCAAGGAAGACCTGCTCACCCCAGGCACTGCTGAGGCGGGCATCGGCATCGTCCACTTCGCTCTGAACAGCGATGATGTTATCGACGTTACGAGCACTATGATTACAAAAGGCACGATTAAGCTCATCCCGAACAGCCTGCAATTCTCTCCAAGTGATAGCTCTGCGCTTTATGCAACAATTGGTTATCTCACTACAGAAGGCGTTGGCGTTCAGGCGCTCAAGATGACAATGACGAAAGACGACAAGGGCCGATTCCAGATGACAGCTGCGGCTTCGATCCCAGTCATTGATGTTGACAAGAAGGTCAAAATGCTCAGCCCATGGGGCGGAATTGATCAGCTTCTTGCTTCGGTTTCAACTCACGAGGACATCAATCAAGATGACGCGTTTGGCTATCTTGCGCTGACAACTCTTCCAACAGTCAGTGAGATTGATGAGCATGACGAAGCAACTTCTGGCTTTGCGACCTTCCAAATGAACTGCATCAGCCCTCAAAATTTGCCTCTTGGCGGCATGCACTTCAGAACGAGCCACAAATATTGCTACTTCGCAACTAACCATTCTGGTGCGAAGGGCTACGACTACGATGGCGACAACGAGCCAACACCACATGTAGAAGATCCAAGCTACGTCATCAATGCGATTGCGGAAGTTGACGGCGTTCTTTCCGACTCGTTCGTGTTTGCACAGTGCGACACCCCAATCGACTCGTTCTTCGCTCTTGAGGACACGAACTCAACTTCGCACGATTCGACATCGTTTGTGTCTTGCCACATCACCGACTTCGACAATTCTAAGTCGGACCTGTGGGCATTCGACGTTCCGTTCCTGCGCTGCATCGCTACTGACAACGTTACGCCTGTTGCTAATCAGGTGCTCGCGGGCCAATCGAACCAGTTCCTCGTTACGCTGACTAACAACGGAAACACCATTCTCACACAGGCAGTTCTTCAACTTGCCGACCCTGAGACTGGCACTAGCCTTGGCGAGTTTGTTCTGAACTTCGATGAGGCAGTTAATGCTTCTGACGACGGTCGTTTCGACAAGATTTATTACCTTGATGCAATGACGGAAGCTGACCAGCAGAACATTCTCGTTGCTGACGATGGTGATGCGGCGCTCATTCCGGGTCAGACTCGTTCGTTCCTCATTGACATCACCATCCCACAAGATTGGGTGGGCAAGAAGAAGTTGCTCGTGAATGCGCCTTCGGAGTTGATTACGTTTGTCGACCCTGAAACGGGCAAGGTTGTGACCGACAGCGAAAACGTTGCGCTCTATGACACCGACGATAACAACAAGTTCACAGCAGAAATCGAAGTTGACCCAGGCGAGCAATATGACATGGACAAGGACATGAACCCTGGCGACATGGACCCTGCTGACGGCGATTCTGGCGATGATTCTGGTGACGGTTCGGGCGACGGCGACAAGGGCGGATCTGGCAAAGACGGAGGCGGCTCTGCAATTTCCAAGCTAGCAAAGACTGGAGATAGCACGCCAGGTGCAATGTCGGCAGCACTTGCAGCAGTTGGCGTAGCGGGCATGGGCCTTGCAGCCTACAGCGCTCGCCGCACTAAGCTCGAACGCGAAGCTGCTGGCCTCGACTCCGACCTCGATGTCGACGTCTTCGACGACACCGACCCCGACGACGACCCAACTGAGGAGTAAGAGCTAGCACTCTCGCAGAAGCAGACAATACGCAACAATTGGAGCTTGCATTTCTTTAGAAGTGCAAGCTCTTTTTGCTGTGCCAACAACTCATCGTCCCAATTAAACCAGAAACTTAAAGCCGCCCACTCGGGCGGCTTTTTTGTGCGCTCACAACTCATCGTCCCCATTGTGCCTTTGTATGTTTCGCCAGGTAGCGGCTAATTTTTTCTAGCCGCACAGAACTCATCGTCCCCAATTTGCAGGTATCAAGATGAAGACTGGCCGTGCTCGTGGCAAGGGTTAGTTTTCCGATGGCGACGCATCCGGAAGCGAACCCTGGGAGCGCGAAGCGTGTATTGTTCGCGGAGGATGTGGCGCATCGGAAAACGAAGCCTAGTTCCAAGCGAATGCACGGCAGTCTTCAATCGCCGTCGACTCATCGTCCCCGTTGTGTTCCCATTGTGCAATTGGTAAGCCGTGGATTACCGACGAAATGAACTTTTGTTAAAAAATATTCATTACGTGATTAAAAAAAGGTGTATAAACTAGTGCCGAGGGTTCTGCAACTCTCAATTCTTTTATTTAACTTCTGCCTAGTACATCACAACAATTTAATTATTCTTTCCTGCGTCAAATTGCGTCATTATTCGTGCGCGCTTGGATTGTCATGTTCGTTTTGTTCTGGTGGAATTTCTTTTTATAGGAGTAATGAATGATTGAAATTTCAGGACTAGGTAAAACCTGGGATGACGGTGTTAACGTGCTCAATGACATAAACCTTGAAATCAAAGATGGCGAGGTTTATGCGCTGGTGGGGCGTTCGGGCGCTGGCAAGTCGACGTTGCTGCGATGCATCAACGGTTTGACGAGCTACCAGGAAGGTTCATTGAAGGTCGACGGGCAGGAAATCAAAGACCTCAATGACAAACAACTTCGCGAACTTCGCCGAAACATGGGCATGATTTTCCAGCATTTTTCGCTTCTGGAGCGTGCAACTATTTATCAAAACGTAGCTCTCCCAATGAAGTGTTGGGGTTACAGCAAAGAAGAAATTGACAAGAAAGTCATGAGCTTGCTCGACCTTGTTGGGTTGAAGGACCGCGCCGATGCGCGTCCTCGCAACCTTTCTGGTGGCCAAAAGCAGCGCGTTGCGATTGCTCGTGCTCTGACGATGGACCCAAAGTTCATTCTTTCCGACGAGGCAACTTCGGCTCTCGACCCAAAAACCACTGCCTCGATTCTCGAGCTTCTTCTCAAGATTAACGAGCAACTGGGCATCACTGTCATCATCGTTACTCATCAGATGGAAGTAGTTCGTGCAGCTTGCCAGCGTGCTTGCATCCTCGAGGGTGGTGTCATTGCGGCATATGGAACAGTCGAGGACATCTTTATCGAGCGCCCCGATTCTTTGAATCGACTTCTTGGTGAGGAAAAGCGCGTCTTCCCAAGCAGAGGACACAACATTCAAATTTCTCATCACGTTGAGGATCTCGAAGACGGTGCTCTTCTCATGAAAATGTCTAACGAGCTCGGCGCAATCTTCCCAATTCTCGATGGTCAAATTCTTGATTATCGCGGAAGCCACATGGGCATTTTCGTTATCAATGTTGATGACGAGCACTACGGCGCGGTCGTTAATTATCTAAACGATAACGGGCTCAACTGGAAAGAGCTCGAAGACACTTTGAGTGGAGAGGAGGCATAAAAGATGGCTTTAGCAAATTACAGCTTGGAGCAAATTTTCCAAATTTTGATCTTGCCAGCCGTCTGGGTGACCCTGCGAATGGTCTTCCTCTCTGGCATTTTTGCAACGATTCTTGGTTTTGTGATTGGCATCGTTCTTGTTTTGACGGAAAAAGGCGGCCTTTGCGAGAACATCGTGGTTAACAGAATTCTCGACGTCATCGTCAACGTCGTTCGCTCGTTCCCATTTATCATCTTGATGATTTCAATCATTCCGTTCACTCGTTTGATTGTGGGAACATCAATCGGCGAAACTGCGGCGCTTGTTCCGCTGACTGTCGCTGCGGCACCTTTTATTGGTCGCATTATTCAGAATGCCTTGAAAGAAGTTAACCCTGAGCTCATCGAAGCAGCGCAGTCTTTCGGCGCATCGAAGGCGCAAATCATGTTCCGCGTAATGCTCAAAGAAGCAGTTCCTGCGATTGTTTCGGGCATCACGCTTGCGATTATTAACCTGCTCAGCTGCACTGCAATGGCTGGCGCTGTTGGCGCGGGCGGCTTGGGCGCTGTTGCTCTGACATATGGTTACCAAAACTTCAACGAAACCATCATGTACAGCATCTGCGTAATTCTGGTCATATTAGTTGCCATCTTCCAGTATCTTGGCGACTTTTTGTACAAAAAACTTAAATAGGTTCTTGAAAGGATAAAGGAGAGAGAATGGTTTATTCAAGAAGAGACTTTTTCAAAATGTGTGGCGCTGCTGGCTTTGCTGTGGCAGCAACAGGCCTGGTTGGTTGCTCATCGGGCAGCTCATCTATCTCGACAGCAAGCACAAGCTCCGTCGAGTCAACAAAGACAGTCAGAATCGGCATTCGTTCCGACATGGTTGACCAGCTTGCATCTTGCCAGTCAAAAATCGAGGCACTCGGCTACAAAGTTGAGTCAACAGTTTTCGACGACTCAGTTACGCCAGACAACGCTCTGAAAGAGTGTTCGCTCGACATGAACTGGTACCAGCACGAGCCATACATGCAGGCATACAACCAGAGCAACGGCACAAACTTTGCAATGGTTCTTCCAAAGACTTTCTATCCACTGTTTGCAATGTATTCCACAAAGCACACTTCAATCAATGACCTCCCTGACGGCGCAACAATTGGTCTTTGCTCCGACACAACTAACAAGGGTCGCGGCCTCAAAATGCTCGAGAGCCAGGGTCTCATCAAGCTTAAGAGCGGCGTTGATTCTCCAACTCAGTTCGACATTGAGGAGAATTCAAAGAACCTGCAGTTCACCGAGGCTGAGATGTCAGTTCTTCCTCAGTCAATCGACGACGTTGACGCAATTTGCCTCGCTGCTGGCCACATGGTTAACGCTGGCAAATCGGCTGATGGCTACCTTTGCAAGTCTGACGACAACGAGACATATGCAGTTGGTTTCGTTGTAAAAGACGAAGCAACCGCAAAAGAAGAGTGGGCAACAAACATCGCAAAAGCTGTTCAGTGCGACGAGTTGGCAGAATACTTCAAGACACAGAAAAAGGGCACACAAATCCCTTCCTGGAAGTAGTCACAAAATTTGCTACATTTTGCAAGGGGCGGTTTTCGCCCCTTGTTTTGTTTAGGAGAAAAGCATGGAGCTAATAAAAACAGAAATGACGCCGAAAGAAAGAGCGGCAGCCTACGCCCGTGGCGAGCGTGTGGACAGAATTCCTTGCACTCTAACGGCAGGTGAAACTTCGTCTCCGCTCTTCGGAATTGACATCTCCGACTATTATTTTTCATCCGAACTCATGGTCGAAGTCGAGTCGCGCCTCGTTGAGGAAACCGACGCCGACAACTTGGGAATGGGTCTCGGTCTCAGAACTATCGCGGAAGCGCTCGGCACGAAGATGTCCTATTCAAAGCACGACGTCGCCAAGGTAGACGTTCCTGTTTTTAAAAGCCCGCATGATGTTGACGGTCGAGAACTTGTTGACATTCACAAAGATGGCAGAATTCCAATCATGCTCGAGGCGTTTAAGGTTCTTAAAGAGAAGTATGGCGACGAGCGAAAAATCGGCACTGGTAGTGCTGGTCCTTTGACAATTGCTGGCAACAGCATTGGCACCACGAAACTTCTGAAAGCAATGATTAAAGACCCAGAAGGCGCGAAGAAACTCATCAATTTCTGCGCCGACGTTGCGATTAAAGTCGCAAAGGATCTGTGGGATGAATATGGCATCTCGTTTTCTTTTGCAGAGCCGCTCGCGTCGAAAAATTTGCTGAGCAAAGAAATGTTCGACGAGTTCTGCTTGCCCTATCTTCAGAAGTGCATAACAGCCGTTTCTTCCTGGCAGGGAGGCTGTTCGTTGCACATTTGCGGCGAGACAAAAGACCGCTGGGACGATGTTGTCAACATGGGGATTTCCGGTTTTTGGATCGATAACTGCGAGAGCCTCGGCGAGCTAAAAGGCCTCTACGGCGACAGAATTTCAATCACCGGTAATATTCCACCTGTTGATGTTGTTCTTTACGGCACGCCTGAAGACATTAACGAATCGGTCAAGAACATTCTTCTTGAAGCTTCCGACAATCCAAGAGGTTTCTGTCTTTGCCCTGGTTGCACTACTCCTGTTGGCACCTCGCTCGACAACATGAAAGCAATCATGAACGCAGCGGCAACCTACGGCCGCGGCGCCGTCAAAGGCCAGCTGCCAGAAGGGCTGAAAGGTTATTGTTAGCCTACGAGCGAAATCCAATGAATATGTCGGCGCTTCCGAGCAGGAGCAGGACGCCTATGAGGATTAGCAGCGGCATTATTGCCTCTATGAACGCGGGCAACATCAGTAAGAGTACTAATCCTACAACGACAATAAAGAACAGCTTGAAAAGCGTTTTTATTCTTCTCTCCTTCTTTTCTTCTTTCTCTCTTGCTTCAAGAATTTTCTTTTGTTCTATCTGGGCTTTAGGCGAAAGGAAGGCATCTTGAACCAAGCCAGCAGAAAAGGCGACCCTTTCAGCTTTTTCTCTAATTGGAGACACTTTCTCTTCTCCAAGTTCCTCAGCTGTCTTGTTGATTTCGGTGATGAATTCGTCAGAGAAAGCGTTTAATTCCTGTCGCTTCGCTTCTCTATCTTGTTTGAGTATTGTGAGCCGGTTTTGTTCAATTTGGAGCGAGCTGGCTCTGTGTTTGTTGCCTTGTAAGCTGCGCTCTATGTAAGATTTCTTTTTCTCAGTGTTTTCAATTAGATGTGCATACTCATTAGCTAGCTTGTTGAATTTTTTTAGCATGCAATCGAGCTTGATGATGTCATTATCGGTGCTTGTTGCTGATTGACAAGTGAATGCAACTTGCGAGAGGCTACCGTCATATTTATTTTGCAGCTCAGTATAGAGTTGCATGTTTTGCTCATACTGTTCGAGCTTTTCTGATGTCTCCGAATCAAAAGACGCGTCAGGATCCTCGGCTCTTCTTTCCCAATAAGCTAAGCTTTTTTCAGCTTTTTCGGTGTCATAGCATTTGTCTAAAAGATGAGAATAAACTTCGGCTTTCTTTTCTTCTGTTTTTAATTCGCCAAGCTTTTCTGCTGTCAGCGCTTCTTCTTTTTTGTAAAGGAACTGAGTTGCGCTTGCGATGTCTCCAGCTTCGCGCTTGGAAACACCGTTTTCGCCTGACTCTTGGGAATGCGATCCTTTGTTTCCTCCAATCCTGATTGTCTCTGCTCTACCAGCTTCTTGTTCGTCGTAAAGGCCGAACGCTTTGCAGAATTTGATGGTGGTTGCTAGGTCGGGACGTCGGTCTTTTACAAAAATTGGCTGCTTGTTGTTTTCGAATGCGTCCCAATATTTAACATCATCGAGATCGAAGCCCCATTCTTTAATTCGAATGCCAACCAACACCTCTAGCGCCTGCCTGAATGTGTTGCCTGCCGTCG
>JAUMVS010000162.1 GCA_030530045.1 Phoenicibacter congonensis | reverse complement strand
GTGGTGCTTGACGAACCGACTGCCTACCTCGACGCCGAGAACGCGGCGCATTGCATGCGACTCATCGAGAAACTTGCCGAGACGTGCTGCGTTTTTCACATAACTCACAAGCCAGAAGAAATTGCTAGAGCTAGCAGGGTGGTTAACCTTTGATTGAACTTAAGAACATCAGCTTTGGATATGAAAACAAGCAGCTTTACCGCGACTTAAGCCTGGTTGCAAACGACGGAGAATGCACTGCAATCGTTGGCAAAAACGGAAGCGGAAAATCGACACTCATCAAAATTATGTGCGGCGTTATCAAGCCTGACGCAGGAGAAATTCTGCTTCAAGGCGAGCCGCTTTGGGTAAAGCATGGCTTGTTCGGAAAGCAAAAAGTCAGAAAAGATCATGCATCTTTAATTGGCTATGTTATGCAAAAGCCCGAGCTTCAGCTTTTCGCTGAGTCGGTCGCTAAAGACGTGGCTTTCGGCCCTGAAAACATTGGCATGTCAAAAGAAGAAGTTGATGCTTCCGTTAAAAAGTGGCTTGAATATTTCGGAATTGAAGCGGTTGCAGAAAAGTCGCCTTTCAAAATTTCGGGCGGGCAACAGCGCATGGCTGCAATTGCTGGAGTCATGGCGATGGAAACGCCGAACGTGTGCTTTGATGAGCCTTGCGCGTCTCTCGATTCTGAGTCGGTAGAAAAACTACATCAGTTGATTGCTGATTTAAAAAGCGCCGGCAAAGCAGTGATTTTGGTGTCTCATGATGCTTCTGAAGTTGAGTTGCTTGCCGACAAAGTCGTTCGCCTCGGTGACTAGATGCCAAGTCGCAAAAAAATAAAAGCAGGCACATTTGTCCCGCGCAAAAGCGCAATTCATAAGCTTGATGCTAGGGCGAAAATTCTTTTCTTTCTTCTGTTTGTGATTGTGATTTTTGCCGTTACGAATTGGATTGCTCTCGCTGCTTGTGCGGCTCTGCTGATTGCGCTCATTCTCGCTGCAAAAATCAATGTGTTTTCGCTTGTGCGCTCGGTTCTTCCGTTGCTCATTGGCTTTCTGATTGTTGCCTACCTAAACGTCTTTTTCATCCAAACGGGCGAGCCTGTTTTTGAATGGAATTTCATTCATATATATAGTGATGGAATTTCGCGCTCGAATCTTTATGCTGTGCGCCTCGTGTTGACGCTGGTAGCAGGTGCATTTTTGCTTGCTTGCACTTCGCAAATGCAATTTACGGAAGGGCTTGGCAAATTGCTGGCCCCGCTGCAAAAACTTGGTGTGCCTGTGCAGGAGCTCTCGTTCGTGCTTGCGCTTGCTCTTCGATTTGTGCCAGTGCTTTCTGCTGAAGTACAGCAAGTCATGGTGGCGCAGCGCCTTCGAGGTGCGCATTTCACAAGGGGCAATTTAAGGTCGCGCTCGCAGGCGATCGTTTCTCTTGTGATGCCAGTGACTGTGGGTGCAATTCGCAAGGCGGAGGCGCTTTCTTTCGCGCTTCTTTCCAAAAATTTCGTAGCAGGAGCGCCCCGCACTGAGTGGGATTATGAAGGTTATTTAGCGCGTCAAAAAAATCTGTAGCAAATCCCTTTCACACGTGTATAATATGAATACGCTTGTCCCCATAGTCTAGAGGTTAGGACGCGGCCCTTTCAAGGCTGAGACACGGGTTCGAGTCCCGTTGGGGGCACCACCTCTTACCCTTTTCAAAATCGTTACAAAATGAGTTAGCGCTGGTTATCTAATCTAGGCTATTTCTATTTTCTTTTTAGCTATCCCTGTTCCGTTTCGGTTCAATTCTTTGCAGAAAAGGCAGTGTGCGGGGCGTTTTCTGAAAAAATCTTCAAATTTTGGCTCGCATTTGAATTTTCCGTTTACAGAACGAAATATCTTTTCTAAACCTTTGCAAACGCCATAAATTGTAAAATCTAGTCAAATGGTGACTTTTCTTTAGTCACTAAAAGGGGAGTGCACAGCGTGTGCACAATAGAAAAGGAGAGGTAGTGTCTATGAAGCAACTACAATTTTCTCGTCGTACCTTTTTAGCAGGTACTGCAGCAACAGCAGGTGTCGCTGCACTGGGTCTTTCTGGTTGTGGATCAAGCTCAAGCTCAAGCTCAAGCAGCTCATCCAACAAGACAAAAGCTAAAACAATCACAGCTGCTCCAGCATACACATCAACGAACTGCAACCCAATCGGCAACAGCTCTGCTTTGATGCTCGCAGCTACATGGCATGTTTTCGAGGGTCTCTATGATCTCGATCTCACCACCTACAAGACATACAACGGTCTTGCTGATGGAGAGCCAACAAAGGTTTCTGACACAGAGTATGACATCAAGATTCGTTCAGGTGCAAAGTTCAGCGACGGCACAGAGGTAACAGCAGACGACGTTGTTAACGCTTTCGAGCTCAACATTGCCGACGACACCTACGGCGCATTCTTGACATTCATCGACTCAGTTACAGCAAAAGACGCATCAACTGTTACTTTCAAACTGAAGTATGCATTTGATTCACTGCTCAAGGGTCGTCTGTCAGTTGTTAAGGTTTTCCCTAAATCACAAACAGTTGACGACCTCAAGAAGATGCCAATCGGTTCTGGTCCATGGATGTACGAGTCAATCAATGGCGACGACGGCGGCACAATCAAGTTCGTTCCTAACCCAAATTACAACGGCTCAAAGCCTGCAAACAATGACGCAATGGAGTGGAACATCCTTCTCGACAACACTTCAAGAACAACTGCAGTTACAAGCGGTGCTGCTACTGTTATTGAGAATGTTCCAGATGCAAACGCAGAGCAAATCACAAACGCTGGCATGACAGTTGAGTATGTTCCAGGTTTCGCTCTTCCATTCTTGATGTTCAACACAAAGAAGGCTCCATTCGACGACAAGCGCGTTCGTCAGGCATTCTTCTATGCAATCAACGTTGACAAACTCATCTCTAACCAGATGGCTGGCCACGCAAAGGCTGCAACTTCATTCCTCCCAGAGACATACTCTAACTACCACAAGGCTTCAACTGTCTTCTCCTATGACACTGAAAAAGCTAAGTCACTCCTCAAAGAGGCTGGTCAAGAGAGCATCACTTGCGAACTCATGGTTAACAACAACTGGGTAAAGAACCTCGCTGCACAGATCAAAGAAGACCTCGCAGCTGCAGGCATCGAAGTTACAATCAACGAGACAAAGATTGACTGGGCTTCACTTGCTGAGTCTGACTCAATCCTTCCTTACGACGTAATGCTCACACCTGGCGACCCATCATGCTTCGGCAACGACCCAGACCTCCTCATGAACTGGTGGTATGGCGACAACGTTTGGACGAAGGGTCGTTCTTGCTGGAACACAACAGCAGAATGGGCAACACTTCAGACGAAGCTGCAAAGTGCTCGCGAGGAATCGGACTCAAGCAAGCAGCAGTCCATTTGG
>JAUMVS010000161.1 GCA_030530045.1 Phoenicibacter congonensis | reverse complement strand
TCTGACTGGTAATCAAACTGTAGAAACCCTCGAAGAACTCCCCGAAAAGTTTTGGAGCGGTGTCATTCTGACTGGTAATCAAACAAGCACTTGGTGATGTGGTCGAGAAGATGAGTTTTGGAGCGGTGTCATTCTGACTGGTAATCAAACAAACCTCTTTCTATTGCTCGACTAACCCAGTTTTGGAGCGGTGTCATTCTGACTGGTAATCAAACTACCGAAAAAATTATTAATACTCCATCATTGTTTTGGAGCGGTGTCATTCTGACTGGTAATCAAACCCGTTGCGGTTCTTCAAGACTACCAACTCTGTTTTGGAGCGGTGTCATTCTGACTGGTAATTAAAAAAATTCATTAAAAGTCCCATTAATGTCCCTAAGCAAATTCACCCTTATGATAATTTGACATTGTGGCAATGGAAGACGCATAGAGTTCATTGGCGACCTTAGTAAACAAGCAAAGAAAGATTTTATTTAAAGGAAAAAGTTAAGGGAGTATCACCAACGCAAAACGAGAATCGATATTTAATTTCGACTCCCCCATTAATCGACAAACCGTTCCAAGCCATATGAAAGTTTAATACTCAACCTGCCAATAGTTAGAAGGGAAAATAATGGAAGATTTGGCAAATAAACCTAAGATGAGAGGCAAACTTTATATTGACACTGGAAATGGATGCTTTAGCTCAGATTTGAGCGAAATGCAACTTAAAACAGTAATTGCAATTTTGGATATTCATCAACATCCAGACGGTTCAGTGACAGCACATTGCGATGAATCATTAGAAATTTCATGGAGAAGTGATTTAAACCCTCTTCATTGTTACGGTCCAGTTATCGATTACACAAGGCAAGCACCAGGAGTAACGCCACAAAATGCCGAAATCAGTTGTTTCTAATATCTTTAAGATTTTAAGCTCAATTCTTATCACTAATGGTTAGCGTGGATAGTAAACAAACTAAGCTACACCTTTTTAGGGGGTGGATTACATGCTCGAACATGCTGTCGCGTATTTTCCCAAAGGAGTAATCAATGACCACCGAAGATACAAACTTAGAATATTTAGAACAAAATCTCCCAACCTATTTAGAGACATCATTAAGCCAAATGAAAGAATCATGGGAAAAGGTGGATGCAGGCTTGGAGTGTCTAAGATGGGGAGATGATTGGTGTGACCTGCAGAGCTCAATTAATTGCGCCGAAGTTGATGGCGAAATAACTCATGAGCAAGCGGCCTACCTGCGAAATGAATATTTACGGATTACTTATTAATGGCTCACTGACTTTGTTATGGTTTAATCCATTGGCGGATTTAGTCGCGGAGAACACAAAAGCTAACAGGTTAAAATAAGAAACACCAAAGAGGCACGCCCAGACTTCGAATCGGGAGACGGCCTCTTTCTTTTTTTCCGTAAAACCTTTTGCGAAATTAACGCAGCAAACACGCTACGAAGGCACAAAGCGCGCCGAGCGACGTGCATGCTTCGAGGAAATATCTTTCCGAAGGTTTCTGAAAATCTGGGGAGAAGAAAAGAAAAACTGTAACTGCCGCGGCTAATGCGAGGATGCAAAAAGGCAGCACGCTCTCGGGTTTTAGTTGCTTGCGATTTTTGTATAGAAGAAACGCAGTAATCAAGAACAGCAGCACAACTGCCCAAATTGCGACTATCTCGATGGTGTCGACCGGCATCGCTTTTTTGTACTGCGCGACTTGAAAATTGAGCCAGCGCACCATGCCAAGTTTGCGCTCAGCGAAATAGTGAATGATGTAGGCGCCGACTAAACAGCCAGCGCCCAGAATTGTCAAAATTATCTTTAATGCTTTCTTTGCCATTTTTTACGCGCTATTCCGCGCTAGCCTTTCCAGTTGGAAGCGCACCAACTGTGGTGTGCTCGCAGCTTGAGCTCTTTGGGTCGCCCACCTGAACTGGATAGTCGTCGTGCATGAGCCACTCATACCAGCCGCCGTCGTAAACACTAATGTCGGTGTAGCCATTCTCATAAAGAACGAGGAAAGGAACGCATGCTCTCCAACCAGTGCCGCAATAGAAAGCGAGGTGGTTGTCGAGAGTGAAGTCGCAATCCTTCCAAACTGCCTTCAAGCCGTCAAGGTCTTTGACGGTGCCGTCGGAATTAGTGAAATCGGCTACGTCAGAAGCTGATTGTGGGCCTTTGCCCCAAACTGCGCCTTCAGGCTCGCCAGCTTTGTCCATGTAGGTGTAACCCGAAGTCTCGCCAAGCCATTCAGCTTCGCTGCGAATGCTAACCAGCTTGAAGTTGCTATCGCTCTGGAGCTTCGATTTCGCATCGGTGATTGATGTCCAGTACTCAGGATGAGCAGGAACTGTTGTGCCGAAGCTAGATGCCGATTTGCCTGTGTTCTCGGTTGTTTCGGTCGAGTAACCAGCCTTTGTCCAAGCATCGAGACCGCCGTTCAAAATCTTTACGTCCTCAACTCCGAGGTAGAGGTAGGCATAGGCAACTCTTGCGACTCCTGAAATGTCAGAGCCATAAAGAACAACTTTGGTGTCTTTTGTGATTCCGTGAGAAAGTGCATATTTCTCAATTTCTGAAGCGGAAAGAAGGTTGTAGGCGCCTTTTTCGTCACCTGTTGCGTCCTCGACCTCAACGTCGCCGACCTTAATTGCGCCAGGAACGTGACCTTTGGCGTAGGTCTCAGACTTTGATGGGTCGTAGGAAACCTCAGCTACAACAACGTTTTCGTAGCCTTTTTGATTTCCATCAAGAGCCGATTTAAGCCAATCAGCGGTTACATAAACGGTCTTTTGCTCGACAGAGGCTACCTCTTTGGTGCTTGTTGAGCTCGACGATTTAGATGTATCGCTCGAGCCAGAATTGCTTGAGCAACCTGCCAAAACGAGGACAGTGCCAAGCAAACAGCAGCACAGAACTGCAAAAAATTTATTTTTCATTGATACTCCTAGTTAAATTTGAATATTAAATTTGCACTCAGAATTGAATGCAGCAGAATACAGAAAGCAGATTTAAAGACGAGTTGATTATACGTTTTTTGAACAAGAAATCTCCTGCACATATAATCAAATTGTGAGAGGAGCGAAAATAATTGGCGGTCCGCTGGTGCTTGCACCACGACACGCAAAATCCAACCTAACGCTTCTCGTTTATCGATACCCAACTGGGGTTTTGTGCCCTGCAATAATACAGAGGCAACCCATCTCCAGTTGGGTTTTATCTAATTAAAAGTCGTAACCGTCGGCGCCGATTTCTCTGTCATATTCATCGACATAATCATCTTCATCGTCATCGTCGTCATAAAGACCGATGTCAAAAGGTGATTCATAGCCAGAGTCGGAGTTATCGACGTACTCATCAAGACCATCGTCCTCGAAATTGTCGTCATCAACGTTTAGTCCATCTAAACTTGCGGCAAATGAAGACTGATTTCCATCGT
>JAUMVS010000160.1:1745-3444 GCA_030530045.1 Phoenicibacter congonensis | reverse complement strand
TGCGTTGGCAATGGCTCTGCATCACTACTTCAGGTGGAATATGTCGGCCGTGTATCTCGTAAGCGATCTTGTTGTTCTGGCGCTATCGCTTACCTACATACCGGTCAGGAAAATAATCTTTTCGCTGATAACCGTTGTCCTCTCGGGGCAGCTGATCGGGCTTATATCAAAAGTCGGGAAAAAATAAATATCCCCTGTCAAAACCGTGCGTATGCGCTGCTCAGACGTATATTATGGCTGTAAACGCAAAAAATACCTCCATATATCAGGTATAACGGAGGCATATATGAAGTTCAGGTATATTTTTGCGTTTCTGCTTGCAGGGGCTTTTCTGTTTTTGTTTTCATCCTCCGCAAGTGCGGAGACTGTTGTATGCAAGGTTGCGGGCAAGGATTATTCTTCTCTTACACAGGCCGTAAAGGATGTGATGAGCGGCGCCGTCAGCGGTGAGATCGTCATGCTGACAGACGCTGAGCTTGACGTCGGCACGATATCTGCCCCCGTAAGCATTTCCGGCGGCGGATATAAAGTGACCTTTCCCGCCCAGTCCGGCACCGAGGACGGCAGGCTTGACGTACACAGCACTCTCTCCTTTTCCGACACTGAGGTTTTCTTTGCCAACCCCAAGACATGGAGCGTCGTTTTGGGCGGCAGCGGCGTGATCAGTCTCAGCGGCGGCAGCTCATGCGCCTTTGAAAAAACAGGCGTCTATTCCCTTGCCGGAGGCGAAATACGCCTTGACGCGTCACAGCTTACAATGAAAAACATGGAGTACACCGCCATGATGGCGGAAGCTTACGGCAAGCTGTCGCTCAAAAACGGCTCCGTGTTCGCCGTCTCGCATCTTATGGATATCAACGGCATAACGGGCTTTGACATCGGCGTTGATAACTCGCGCTTTTCCGTTACAGATTGCAGAAAGCAGGGGCTTGTCAAGTGCAGTCTTTCCCTGACTAACGGCGCTGCCGCAGATATATCGCGCAACGGCATAGGCTACAATATGTATTCAAAAAACATTGCGGATATCGGCGGCAATTCAACGCTGACGATGGACGGCAACGGTTCTATGGCGCTGCTCATTCAGGGCAGCGGAAGCTTCACCGTGCGCTCCGACGGGCATTTTTTCTGCCGCAATAACGGTCTTGCCCTTAGCGGAAGCGATCTGGCTGCGCCTGAAAACGCGGCGGTCAACATCGGCTATTTCAGCAGCGGCAGGATATATAAAAACGGCGGCTTCACCGTTTATGACAATGCCGAAGCCGTCATCTCCGGCAATCATTCAAGAGGCATCGTCAACTGCGGAACGGCAGCGCTCGGTCGGGGGACTCTGGTCGCCGGCAACGGCATCCCCGCCGAAAAAGGCGGTGAGGATGCAGGCGTTCCGACAGGCGGCGGTATATATAATCTCAATAACCTGAGCGTCTCCGAGGGCGCGTATATAAACAACAACCATGCCCTCGTCTCCGCTGACGATATCTGCAATGCCGACGGCGCTTCCGTCGTTCTTGCGCATACCGGCGGGCAGTTCCGTCTCGACCCGGGCATGGGCGGGAATAACTGCGGCGACAGTATTTCCGGCTGGTATGAAGACAACGAGGGACAGCGCTGGAACGCCCACGGGGAGAACATTTTCACCGTTCCGGTAAGCCCGGCGGAATATTCCGTTCCCCTCGCCCTGAAGGCCGCACACGGCGTGATA
>JAUMVS010000160.1:0-1735 GCA_030530045.1 Phoenicibacter congonensis | reverse complement strand
CCCCTCTGCGCTTCGGCGCTCTGCTGTTGTCATCCGCCGCGCTCCTGTCCTTAGTTTATATGACCTTTAAGCTTCGCAGAAGCAAATAAGCGAAGAAAAAACCGTGGATTTCGGAAATGTCCGGAGTCCACGGTTTTATTTATGCTGCGGTTTACCAGCCGGTTTTGAGCGTCAGCTCGTATTTATCGCCGTCGGTCAGCGGCGTACTGTCGGCGCCTGTCATAAGCTGCTCGCCGTCCTTTGTGATGCACCACCACTGCCGGCTTGATTCATCCGCGGTTTCATTGTCAACCGTTGTGATATAAAGCCCGTATTCTCCCTTTTCACCGGATGCAAGCCCCTCGTCCGTAAGCGCTTTGCCAAGGTCGGCAGCGTCCGTCTTTATCTCAAAGACCTTTTCCGAAGCGTCGGAATGTACGACAGCAACAGTTATGGTTTTGACCCCGTCAGCCGTTTCAGGGCGCAGAAGCGCCCACGCAAGCAGCGCTCCCGCGATGAGAGCAAGCAGGATAACGGCGGCAATAAGCGTTTTTTTATTCTTCATATCGCGTTTCCTTTCATATTTTAAAATGTATATGCACTATATTAGCACGAGCGCGCTTGCACTGCAAGGGCGATCCGCTGCGCAGACGGCTCCTCAATTTTTTATTGCTGATTTCTCCGCTGTGTACAATCGCCAAAAAGAGCAGTTGTAAGATATGTTTATTCGGCATATATGCTAATTCAACAAACCATCCTACCGTATATTGTTTCGTTGGCGTTTCTTTTGTGCATCATGCTCAAAATATTCAGTTTATGCAAATTTAATTTTCTTGAAAGCTGGGTTTTTTATTTATATTTCCGCAATTTTTTTGTGACAATTGACCATATACGCCGGTATTATCAGCCTCAATTCAGCGTTTGTACCGAAATTGTTGATTCCGCTGTATTTCGTGGCTTTGAAGCCTTGTAAAGCGATGCAAAATCAGTTAAAATATACAAGTAAAATAAACAGGCGGTTGTAAAAACCATTGAAACGGGATTCAGTATTTTTTTCACGCTTCGGCGCGGGAAGAACGCTGAATTTTGCAATCGCCGGATAAATTCAATTCAAAGGAGATAAGAGTATATGAACTTGCTTTTGCTTATCCCTGCCGCAGCGGTTATCGCGCTGATCTTTGCCGCGTACAAAGCGATATATGTAAAAAGAGCCGATGCGGGAAATGAGCGTATGCAGGAGATCGCCGCCGCTATCGCGGAGGGCGCAAACGCGTTTCTTATGGCGGAGTATAAGATCCTCGCCGTTTTCATTGCGGTTCTGTTCGTCCTTATGGGGCTTCTCATAAGCTGGGGAACAGCCATATGCTTCCTGCTTGGCGCGGGCTTTTCCATTCTGGCAGGCTTTTTCGGTATGCGCGTTGCCACCAAGGCCAATGTACGCACGGCCAGCGCCGCCATGACCGGCGGAATGAACAGGGCGCTTTCCGTCGCTTTCTCCGGCGGGAGCGTTATGGGTCTTTGCGTTGTCGGTCTGGGTCTCCTGGGATGCAGCATGATCTATATCATAACCGGCAATTATGACATTCTTTTCGGCTTTTCCCTCGGCGCTTCCTCGATAGCGCTGTTTGCCCGTGTCGGCGGCGGTATATACACCAAGGCGGCGGACGTCGGCGCCGATCTTGTCGGAAAAGTTGAAGCCGGTATTCCGGAGGACGATCCCCGCAACCCCGCAGTCATCGCGGACAACGTGGGCGAC
>JAUMVS010000159.1 GCA_030530045.1 Phoenicibacter congonensis | reverse complement strand
TCATTATTCGTAAAGGCGACAACTTCCCAGTTGACGGCGAAGTGACCGACGGCGAGAGCAACGTTGATGAAAGCATGCTCACTGGCGAGGCCGAGCTCGTGGTGAAAAAACCAGGGGATGGCGTTTCTGCCGGCACGGTTAATCTTGGCCATGACCTCACGATTGTGGCGAAAAGCGTTGGTGGCGACACTCAGCTCGCTCACATCATTCAAGCAGTTGAAGATGCAGAAAGCACCAAGCCTTCCATCCAGCGCTTGGCCGACAAAATCGCTGGCATTTTCGTCCCTGCAATTTTCACAATCGCGGCCATCACTTTTGTTGGCTGGCTCATTTATGGCGCATTCTTTGGAGGCGAACCAGGCGATGTTGTCAAAAATGCAATTCTGCCTGCAATCGCAGTAATTTGTGTTGCTTGCCCTTGCGCACTTGGCCTTGCAACTCCAACAGCACTCATGGTTGGCATGGGCAAAGGCGCCGAACTCGGCATTCTCATCAAAGACGGCGAGATGCTCGAGACTGCTTGCAAAATCAACACTTGCGTGTTCGACAAAACGGGCACGCTCACAACAGGCGTCGTTCTCGACACTCAAGATGCAAGCATCGTAGTTGAAAATGACCAGATTAAACCTGAAGCAAAAGATGCGATTTCGCATTTGAAGTCGCTTTCAATCACCCCTTGGATGGTTTCGGGTGACAAACGCGAGCGTGCAACTGAAATTGCAGCAAGCGTTGGCATTGCTCCTGAAAACTTGGTTTGCGAAGTTCTGCCAACTGAAAAAGGTGACAAGATTGACGAGATTCGTGCAAAGGCAAACGAGACGAGCCAAGCAGTCGTCGCGTTTGTGGGTGACGGCATCAACGATGCGCCGGCGCTCGCAAAAGCCGACGTTGGAATTGCTATGTCTAGCGGCACCGATGTTGCAATTGATGCGGGCTCAATCGTTCTTATGCACAATAAAGTCACCGACGTAGTTCGCGCAATTGAGCTTTCAAAAGCAACGCTTCGCAAAATCAAGCAGAACCTTTTCTGGGCACTCATTTATAACTGCATCATGATTCCGCTCGCTGTGTTTGGTATTCTTGCCCCTGCGGTAGCGGGCGCGGCGATGGCGCTTTCTTCTGTGACTGTCGTTTCAAATTCACTTCTGCTAAAGCGATTTAAAGCCACTTTGTAAACAACAGAACCCCTACTAATTCTGGTGTATACCGTTTACCCTGTGCACACCCCAAAAATTGCCCCTGTGCTAAAATTAGACATTGCATTATTGACAATTAGAAGGGAGTTCAAGTGGCCCAGATTTCGACAGCTGATTTTAGAAACGGAATGTGCATCGAATACAACGGTAAGCTTTGCACCATCGTTGAGTTTCAGCACGTAAAGCCTGGCAAAGGTAGCGCATTTGTGCGCACAAAGCTAAAGGATATTAGAACGGGCCGCGTAGTCGACTACACCTTCAACTCAGGCGTTAAATTCGAAAACGTTCGTCTTGAGACAAAAAAGATGCAATACCTCTACAGCGACGGATCTGATTATTACTTCATGGACAACGACACCTATGAGCAGATGTCAATGCCTGTGGAAACGGTTGGTGACGCTGCTAAATGGCTGAAAGAGAACGATGACGCTTCTCTTCTTTATGCTGGCGATGACCTCATTTCAATCGAGCCCCCAATGTTTGTCGAGCTCGAGGTTATTGCAACAGAGCCTGGCTTTAAAGGAAACACTGTTCAGGACACACTGAAGCCAGCAACTCTTGAAACTGGGGTTGAAGTTCAGGTACCAACATTTATTGAAATCGGAGACGTTCTGCAAATGGACACTCGCGATGGCCGTTTCGTCAAGCGAGTTTAGCAATTCCGAGAAGAAAAGGATAGAAAAATGTCACGCTTAAAAATAATGGATACAACGATTCGTGACGGACAGCAAAGTCTGTGGGCGACGCGTATGACCATTGGCGACATTTTGCCAATTCTGCCAAAGATGGACAAAGTTGGCTATTGGGCAATTGAGGCCTGGGGTGGTGCAACATTCGACACCTGCCTGCGATTCTTAGATGAGAACCCATGGGAGAGGCTTCGCTCAATTAAAGCAATGACGCCAAACACACCTCTTGCCATGCTTTCGCGTGGCCAGAACTTGGTCGGTTACAAACACTACTCAAAAGACATCGTAAATCGCTTCATTAAAGCTTCGCATGAGAACGGAATCGACGTTTTCCGCGTGTTCGACGCGCTGAACGACATTCGCAACATCATCGACAACGCTGAAGCAATCAAGGCTTGCGGTGCACACTTCGAAGGCGCAATTTCCTACACAATTTCGCCAGTTCACACGCTTGATTCCTACCTGGAATATGCGCAGAAACTTAAGGACCTTGGCGCCGACAGCATCTGCATCAAGGACATGGCTGGCATGCTCACACCTTTCAGAACTGAGCGCATCGTCAAGTCATTCAATCAAGAAATTGGCCTGCCACTCCACATTCACTCACACTATGTTGGCGGCATGGCTCCAGCAAACATCATCAAAGCTACCGAGTCGGGCGCGGCAATTGCCGACACAGCTCACGCTCCACTCGCGTTTGGCAACTCTCACCCAGCAGTTGAGATGATTGTTGCGGCTTTCAACGAGAGCCAATACAACACAGGTCTCGACCTCAAACTTCTGTTTGAGATTAGCGATTACTGGGAGAACATCCGCAAAAAGAACCACTACAAGCGCGGCGTTTCCTCGCTCATGCACATGAAGGTCTATGACCACCAGGTCCCTGGCGGCATGATGAGCAACCTGGTTAGCCAGCTTGAAGCTCAAAAAGCAAGCGACCGTCTTGAAGAAGTTATGGAAGAAATTCCACGTGTTCGTGCAGAAGTTGGCTACCCTCCACTGGTTACACCAATGTCACAAATCGTTGGCACACAGGCTGTGTTTAACGTTTTGACTGGCAAACGTTGGAGCGTAATTTCTGCAGAAATGAAGGATTACCTGCGCGGATTCTATGGCAAGGCTCCTGGAGACCTCGACCCTGAGATTCTGCAGAAGGCAACTGGCGGCGAGGGCATTCTTGATCCAAGCGTTGCTCCTTCTACACTTGCAACAACAACATTCGATGAATACAAAGAAGAGATTGGCGACTTGGCTAAGTCGGACGAAGACGTTTTGATGTATGCCCTGTTCCCTAACTCAGCGAGAACATATCTCTCAAAACACCAGAAACAAGAACATGTTGAATTCTTAGCAGAAAGCGAAGTTTCAACTACTAAGGAGGAAGATTACGTGGACATTCAGCAAATCAAAGAACTTGTAAATGTAGTACAAGAGTCAGGAATCGGCGAGATTGTGGTTGAGGAAGCTGGCACAAAAGTTGCTGTCAGAATTCCAGAGGCTTGCTGCGCACCTGGCGTAGTTGCAGCTGCGCCTGTTGCAGCAGCTCCTGCGGCAGCTCCAGCAG
>JAUMVS010000158.1 GCA_030530045.1 Phoenicibacter congonensis | reverse complement strand
GTTTAAAAGTGAAAGCGCAATCCAATTTGTAATATGTTTCCGCAAAGAAAGTGGGCTTTGCCGCTGATCGTCACTTTCCAAAACACAGTTTGACATTATAACAGGAAGGAGTTATTTAAAATGAGCGAACGTTTGAACGGAAAAGTAGCCATCGTTACCGGTTCCGGTCGGGGGATCGGGTTCGGTATTGCGAAAAAGCTGGCTGAAGAAGGCGCCACAGTCATGATTTCGGATGTTAATGAAGAAACAGCAAAAGCCGCGGTTCAGAGTTTAAAGGAAATGGGCGCCACCACCGACTATATCCTTTGCAATGTTGCTGATTGGGATCAGACACAAAAGCTGATCGCCGGAACCATTGAGCGTTTCGGCAAGCTGGATATCTTGGTAAACAATGCAGGGATCAACAAGGATCGCACACTGAAAAAGATGACGAAGGAAGAATGGGACGCTGTTGTTGCGGTCAATCTTACCGGTATGTTCTATACCATGAGTCCCGCGATCCAGCATATGATCAGCCGTGAATACGGACGCATCATTAATATTTCCTCTGCATCTTATCTGAACGGCAATATCGGTCAGGCAAACTATGCCGCCGCGAAAGCGGGCGTTATCGCGCTGACCCGTACCGCGGGCAAAGAGCTTGGCCGATACCACATCACCTGCAACGCTATTGTCCCTGGTTTCATTAAAACCGAGATGACGGCAAATGTTCCGGACAAGGTCAAGGAGATTATGATCGGCAAACTGTCTCTTGGCGAGATGGGAACGCCCGAGGATGTAGGAAATATGGTTGCATTCTTGGCCTCTGACGATGCTGCCCACATGACGCAGGGAATTTATAACGTCGACGGCGGCATGGTCCTATAATTTGAGAAGTGAAAGGAGTTATCATTATGAGCGAGAAAGAATCCATCGTAATCGTTGGCGGATGTCGAACTGCTGTTGGAAAAATGGGAGGTGCCTTAAAAGATTTTGAGGCCACCGATCTCGGCGCAATTGTTATTAAAGAACTTCTTCACCGTACAGGTGTCGCGCCGGAAATGATCGATGAGGTTGTTTTTGGTAATGTCGGTCAGGCAGCAGAAAATGCATTCGCGGCCAGACTCTGCTCCGTGAAAGCAGGAATCCCGTACGAAGCAGCGGCCCTGACAGTAAATCGACTTTGCTCTTCCGGACTCCAGGCTATTGTAACCGCAGCGCAGGAAATTCGTGACGGGTATTGCGAAATCGCTGTTGCCGGCGGCTGCGAGAGCATGACAAACATACCGTTCTATCTGCGCAAGGCCAGATACGGATACCGTATGGGGCATGGCGAACTGGAGGACGGTCTGATTACGGCGCTGTCTGATCCTTTCACCAGAAATCACATGGGTATTACTGCTGAAAACGTTGCAGAGAGATATCATATTACCCGCGAGATGCAGGACGAGCTCGCTTACAACAGCCATATGCGCGCTGCCGCTGCTACCGCCGCTGGAAAATTTAAAGATGAGATCGTTCCGATTGAAGTGAAGATCAATAGAAAAGAAACCAAGATGTTCACAGAGGACGAGCACATCCGTCCGGACAGCACAATTGAAAAGCTCGCTAAAATGCGGCCCGCTTTCAAGGAAGGCGGAAGCGTGACTGCCGGAAATGCTTCCGGTATCAATGATGGTGCCGCGGCTGTCTTAGTCATGAAGGAAAGCAAGGCGAAGGAACTCGGCCTCAAGCCGATCGTGCGTTTGGTTGACGCAGCTGTTGTCGGCGTAGATCCTCAGTATATGGGAATCGGTCCTGTCCCGGCTATGAAAAAACTGTTCGCCAAGACCGGTTTGAGCAAAGAGGATATCGGTATATTCGAATTAAACGAAGCTTTTGCCGCACAGGCTGCTGCATGCATACAGGAGCTTGGTCTGGATAAAGAGCTCGTGAATCCCAATGGAAGCGGTGTTGCTCTGGGACATCCGATCGGCGCTACCGGCTGTATCATCACCGTTAAATTGATGAACGAGATGATCCGGCGCGGCTGTCGTTACGGAATTGCGTCCCTCTGCATCGGTGGTGGACAGGGTATTGCAGTTCTGTTTGAACTTTGCGAATAAATATTCGGCTATCCCTTACTTTGTTTCATCCTTTTCCATGCAGTCCTCTGACGGGATAATGATGTCAGAGGACTGCAAAAAGCCGAGTTATTTTGTAATTATTGCAAAATTTTGTATACATTTGCCACTTTTATGATATAATTATCTACTGATCTATTGATTTTGCAAAAGGAGAACTCTATGAACCGTTTTGCCCTTCATCATCTTGGAATTGTAATGACTTCATTGGAACATGCCGGAGCATTTTGTAAAATAATTGGCCTCGAGCCGTATAATTGTGGGTATCTTGAAGCACATCATACCGATTGTATTATGATGAAATGACAGCAAACGGAAACCCCAATCGAACTTATTATTCCGCGCGAAGGCATTTTAACACAGTACAACAATGGAAAAGGCGACTTGTATCATATCACGTTCCAGGTTCCTGATCTTGAGGAAACCAGAGAGGAGTATGAGTTGCAATCGCTTAAAATGCTGGAACCCCATGGCGTGAAAGGGAACGGAAACGTTCTTGTGAATTTTTGCGTCCTCGCTTTGGAGAAGGGATCTTGGTGGAGTTCGCAGATGAGACCTAGTCTTAAGTTATGAAAGTAGGAAGTGTTGTTTATGGCAGATGGAAAAGGAAACAGTCAAAAAAAATACAAGTATCATCAAGTTTCTGAAGCAATCATCGAGAATATTGCAGCAGGTAAATGGAAGCCCGGAGAGAAGATCCCTCCGGAGGCGGAATTGTGTCAGTCGTTCAATGTGTCCCGCGTAACGCTCCGAGAGAGCCTGAAGGCTTTGAGCATTCTCGGGATTCTTAATATTGTGCAGGGCGACGGTACCTACGTACAGCAAATCGATCCGGTTGCATTTATCCAGCCGCTGCTTCCACTGCTACGATGTGACCGTGCCTATATTGACGAGATCTATGAAGCGCGTATGGTGGTTGAAAGCGGCTGTTGCCAACTGTCCGCCAAAAGTAGGACGCAAGCCGATCTTGATGAGATAAAAGCTCTGATTGAGGACATGCAGAACGCGATCGACCTGGGACAGTATGACCTCTTTAATGAAGCGGACGCAAAATTTCACCGGGTGATTATCAACAGCTGCGGCAATGAATTGCTTTCTGCCGTAGGTAATCTGTTTTTTACCCTTGTCACCTATTTCATAGGGGAAATCAATATTACCCCTTCGGTCATTGCAAAATCTTTGGGCGATCATATTAAAATCTACGAAGCAATTTGTGATCAACGTACCGAGTTTGCACGGATTACGATGTCTGAGCATTTGCGCAGTTCTATGCTGGTGCTGAAAAAACATCGCCAGCAGGAATAGCAACTCTGTGCGGCAGACACATTCCGTTTATGCAAACAAATAGTAGCTGAAAAACATGAATGAAGGAATTGAATCATGGATAA
>JAUMVS010000157.1 GCA_030530045.1 Phoenicibacter congonensis | reverse complement strand
TAAATCATGAGCACTAAGAAGAAGATTTCCGACATCGACAAGGCGATTGAGGAGATGCAGCAGCGCCGCGACGAGTGCTTCAAGCACATCGGCAAGGCGATGTACGAGAGCTGCCCCGAGCTGGGCGACATGAGCGTCGCCGACATGCGCAAGGCGGGGCGCTACCTGCACAAGTTGTTGACCAAGAAGGCACCTTCGCAGGGCGTCGCCCCTGCCCGAAACGGCGCGCCCGTCGCGTCCGATTCGGGCAGCACGTCCGCCCCGGACGGACGCGAGCCTATGCCCGTGGCGGGCTATGGCGAGGGCATGTAGCGAGGCAGTCGTGCCTCCTGTCCGGCACCCCGCGAGGGGTGTCCGGGGTGCCCCGTTCCGAATGGGATGCTTCGCCGAGTCGTCGGCGAAGCTGGTTGGGAATGGGGCGCATCTGGGGGTTCGAAGGGGGCAGTGAAAACTGCCCCCTCGCGAGCGGGACGTGTAACGACAAAACGGAGGAATTTTCTACTTTGTAGAAAAATCTGAAGTTTTGTAGGGACAAGTCCCATGCTCGCTCCTTTTTTAGCGTCGATTCTGTCGTAGAAAATCAACGCGCACGTTGCATTAAAAAAGGAGGTGTTTTACGTGGGTGTGAGTTCAGACATGAGGAGCAGCCGCGTGCGCCGTCAGGCGGCTAAGAAGCCGAACAAGGAGCGCACGGTCCAGGTTCGGTTTTCGGACGAGGAGCTTGCCGCGCTGGACGCGATTTGCTCCGAGAAAAAGATGACCCGCTCCGCATTTCTCCGCAGTTGCGTGGAGAAGGTACAGGGCGGGGATGTTGAGCCGACGTACGTCGTGACGAGGAACGCCGACGCGGAGCGTATGGCATCCGAGGCGAAGAGTATCGGCGTCAACGTGAACCAGATTGCCCGTGTGCTGAACGCGGAGACCAAGTCGCATCCGGGTTCGCTCTCCCCGGGCGTGCTCGGCGAGTGCAAGACGGGTCTTGAGGAGGTGCGCGGCGAGCTGTCGAAGCTGACCGATGAGGTGGACGGCCTGCGCACCGATTTCGGCAAGGACGTGTTCCATGCCATGGCCATGCTGTGGCCGGACGTTCCCGAGCAGTTAGAGGAGCTGTGCGATTACTGGTACGGCGAGCGTGGCGATAAGATTCTTTCCGGAGGGGGTGGAAGCTGATGTCGACGACGCACATCCAGCCCCTGCCGAACGTCCGCGGGCGCATGTCGTACACGGAACTCGGGGAGGGCAAGAAGCGCACGCGCAATATCCGCGAGAAGACGAACCGCATCGCCGCCCAGATGGGCGACATGGGCACCCGCGAGGACTTCATCCGGTTCTGCTCCGCCATGCGCAGGCAGAGCCAGGGGACGAGGTTGAACGAGGGCTACGAGCTGCGCGTCTCGTGGTCTCCCGAAGAGCTTTCCCGTGACAGCCCTGAGGACATCCAGCGGGCGTGCGAGTACGGCTATGCCCTGTGCAAGGAAGTGGCCCCGAACGCTCCCTGCTGGGTCACGGTCCACACCGACGGCGAGGGCGGCTGCGTGCACGTTCATGCGACCATCGCGAACCATGATTTGGTGTCCGGCACGGCCATCGCGCACGGTACCGACCATGCGACCGTGAAGCGCAAGAACGACCGGCTGAGCCGCGAGATGGGGTTCACCGTCGTGGGTCCCGAACCCGCCAGGGAGAGGACCACATGGGCCGAGCGCAAGGCGCAGTTCGGCATCGAGTCCTTCGAGCGCGTTCTGGGCAACCGCGTGGCGGACGCCCGCGACCATGCGAGCAACATGGAGGAGTTCCTCGAGGAGCTGAAGGTTCGCGGCGTCGAGCTGACCGAGACCCGCAAGCCCGGCGAGAAGACCGGCGAGGAGACCGTGGGCTGGAGCTACAAGTCCCGCGACCCCTACGGCAAGAGCAGGCGCAAGAGAAGGCGCCGTGCCTCCAACCTCGCCGACGACCTGACCCGCGAGGGCATCGAGGCGTACTTCGAGGCGAAGCAGCGCGAGCTTGAGGCACAGGAGCAGGACGCCCCGGCACCGGAGGTTCTTCCCGACGTGCCCGAGACCGAGACGGCAGCACAGCCCTCTGCGGATTCCGCTATCGACGTGTACGACCTCGACCGGGCGTACGTGTCGGAGATGGCGTCCGACCTTCAGAAGGCGCACATCCACCGCTCACGCGAGGCGGGCGAGTCCTTCATGGACGAGCGCTACGAGAGGCTCGTGGAGGCGCGCAACCACCCGGACGAGCAGCTGGCGAAGCTGCGCGAGGACGTGGACGCCGCAAGGCGCGAGTTTTATGCCTCCAAGGAGGCACGCGACACCATGCAACACCCGTGCCCGGGGCTTCTGGCCGGCATGCACGTGTTCGCCAAGGCGGGGCGCGACGCCAAGGACCCCGTGTCCCGCATGATGGCCGACATGACGGCCCTGATGCTGCACATGATGATTCAGGAGGCGCTCGCGGAGGAGCGCCGCCGCCAGCGCGAGGAGGCGGAGAGGCGCGTGTACGAGTCCCGCAAGAGCATGTGGGACGCCGAGAAGCGCCTCAAGGCGGCGGAAAAGGCGCTGTCCGACGAGGACGAGCGCGAGTCCAAGGCGCATGCCAAGACCATGCGGGCGCGCTATGCCAGGGCGCGAAGTGCCAGCCCAAGCACGCCGAGGTCGGCGGGCAAGGACACGCAGTTCGGTGAGTAGCCGAAAAGATGAGGGAGCAGCGTCAAGCTGCTCCCTTTCTCAATGGATTTCAGGTGCTGACACGTAGTCCCAGCTGGTCCCGAAGTGCGTGATTCCCCACACGTACAGGTCAAGCTCCTCGTCGTGGAACACCGGCTCGTCGGTGTGCTCCATGATAAACGACGGGTCCTGCACGATGTACCACTGGAAAATCTCCTCCCACGGTGCCCAGTCCCCGCTCACGGGTTCGAGCGGGCGGTTGGCAATCTCGTTCGCGAGCACCATTCCGCCGCACGTCTCGGCAAGGTCGGCGTAGGTCTTGATGCCGTAGTCACTCATCGCTCTCCTCCTCTTCCCGCTCCTCGATTCTCTTGAGGTATTCCGCCACGCAGTAGCGCATGGTGCGCAGGGTCTCGCAGTCGATGCTCTGGGCGAGGATGTCCCCGTCGAGCACGACCTCGCCCAGAGCGTTCACGAACCGCCACTCCATCACGTTGTCGATGCGCTTGAGCACGTCCTTCAGGGTGCCGCTGTCGCGCATGGGGGCGTTGCCGTCCACCTTCGCCATGCGCTCAAGCTCCTTGGCCTTCGCCGAGCAGATGCGGGCGGTGCGCCTGAGCACCTGCGCCCTCCACATGGCCTCCTCCTGCGGGCTGTTGGATTCAAATCGGTCTCTGTCCATATACGGACCTCCTTTCTCTTCGGATTGGCACCCGACGCCGCAGGCGTCCTACATGGGTGCAGTCCGCTCGCGGGCTACGAAGAGACCTTTAGAAGGGCTGTTGATGGACGTACACGCAAGGGGCGGAAAATCGGGGTTTTCGTCGTCCGCTCATTTATGAGACGGATTCGGAAAACGCGGGGAACGGACGGAGCGAAGCGAGGGCGTGAAGCCCGTTTGGAGACCAGCAAAAGCCC
>JAUMVS010000014.1 GCA_030530045.1 Phoenicibacter congonensis | reverse complement strand
CGTTTACACATTCGAGGTACACAAGTCAGCTAACAAAATCGAGATTGCTCGCGCAGTTGAGCAAATCTTCGACGTAACTGTTACAAAGGTAAACACCTTGAATGTGAAGCCAAAGATCAAGAGGCTTCGCTACAAAGCTGGCGCAACCAGAACTTGGAAAAAAGCAATGGTTACACTTGCTGAGGGAGACTCAATCGAGATCTTCGGTGCTTAAAAATTTCAGTTTCTGTACAAATAGCAAAACATTAAAAAAGCCCCGCAAGGGGCTTTTTTCTATGCCTTTTCTATGCAATTTTTGATTAACCTGATTAACCGAAGAAGCAGGCTTTGATGCCGATGAGGATGAGAACGATGCCGCCGACGATGGCTGAAGGCTTTTCCCATTTGGTGCCGATTTTGTTGCCGATGAAAGCGCCGGTAAAGCAAATGATAAAAGTGATGACACCGATAACAATTGATGCGAGCACAATGTTGACATTGAGAGCTGCATAGGAGACACCAACGATTAGAGCGTCGATGCTTGTTGCAATTGCAAGCATAAACATCTCTCTTGAGTCGAGTGAGCACGAGAGTGCTTCTTCTTCTTTTTTGGAAAGCGCTTCTCTAATCATGTTAGCGCCAACGATTGCGAGAAGAACAAGGGCAACAGGTCCAGAGCATTGTTGGATGAACTGAGAAATTGCAGTTCCAAGGAAGTAGCCCAAAAGTGGCATTATCGTCTGGAATGCACCGAACCAAAGACCGCAAACGAGTGCGGTCTTCAGCGTGTTTTTATGTGTGCAGAGCCCTTTTCCAATGGACACAGCAAATGCATCCATGGCAAGGGACACCGAAATCAAAAGGATTTCGACTATCAATTTTTTACTCCTAGATATTGATTAATTTAGTCTATCGCTTTTGAAGCCTGTTAATTTGTTTTTAGTTACTCGTTTTCGTCCAAGTTAATTTGTTTTGAGTCAGTGACCGATTCAAATGCATTCTCAGGGCTGAAATCTTTCTCAGGGAAGATGATGTTGAGCAAAATGCCAGCAACTGAAGCAATTGCAAGAGCGGTCAGGGTGATTGAAACTTCATCAATTACGATTGTGATTCCGTTTGTGAGGCCAAGTGCCACAACGAGAATAACGCCCGCAATGAGGGTGTTTCTAGTTTTTGAAAAGTCAACTTTTGCCTCTACTACGTTGCGAACACCAATTGCTGAGATCATTCCATAGAGAACAAATGAAATGCCACCGACGATTGCCATTGGGATTGATGTGATTAGTGCTGCAAATTTAGGACAGAACGAGAGAAGAATTGCGAAGTAGGCAGCAATTCGAACTACGCGTGGGTCATAAACTCTTGACAGTGCAAGAACGCCTGTGTTTTCGCCGTATGTGGTGTTTGCAGGGCCGCCGAAAAGGGAAGCAAGAATCGTTCCAATGCCGTCGCCAAGAAGCGTTCTGTGAAGGCCTGGGTCGGTGAGGAAGTTGCGATTGCAAGTTGCAGAAATTGCGCTGATGTCTCCAATGTGTTCCATCATTGTTGCGAGTGCGATTGGGACAATAGCGATGATTGCGCCGATTGCAAGGCCTGAGTCATGAACGCCTCCGAAAACTGTGTGCGACCACTGAATTGGAAGGCCAATCCAAGCTGCTTCTTGAACCGAAGTGAAATCCACTGCAAATCCTTCGACTCCGCAAACATTTCCAACAATCACTGCTACAAGGTAAGAACCAATAATTCCAATGAGAATCGGGATGATTTTAATCATGCCTTTGCCAAAAACGTTAGCGATGATAACGAGTGTTAGCGCAACGATTGCCAGCCACCAGTTTCCGCTGCAATTTGTGATTGCAGAAGGAGCAAGTGAAAGGCCGATTGCCATGATGATTGGTCCTGTAACGACAGGAGGGAAAAGCTTCATGATTTTTTTGATGCCTGCAATTTTGATTGCTGCAGCAAGAATCAAATAAAGAATGCCGCTGAAGGCAACGCCCAAACATGCATACGGAAGCATCTCAACGTTAGCTTGGCCGTCAATCATTGGAGCGATTGCCGCATAGCCTGCCAAGAAAGCAAATGATGAGCCAAGGAAGGCTGGGACTTTAAATTTAGTTAAAACATGGAATAGAAGAGTGGCAACGCCGGCGCAAAGCAACGTGGTGGAAACGCTTAAGCCCGTCAGCAGTGGAACTGTAACTGTTGCTCCGAACATAGCAAACATGTGCTGAAAGCCAAGGGTTAGCATTTTTGGAGTTCCAAGCTTGCGAGCGTCGCGTATCTCGGTTTCTCCAATCTTAACTTCTTCTGCCATTAAAAATCCTCTCTGTTATTTTGTTGTCTATTAAGTTGTTTTTGTTTCGGTTATTTTGTGCCAAAAATTCTGTCGCCAGCATCGCCCAAGCCTGGAATGATGTAGCCGTTCTCGTTCAGGCCATCGTCAAGAGCTGCGCAATAAATGTCAACGTCAGGATGTTCTTCTTTTAGTTTCTCAAGACCGCAAGGTGCAGCAACTGTGCAAAGGAAGGAAATCTTTTTTGGTTTTCTTTTCTTGATGAGCTTAATCGCGTCACATGCACTGCCGCCAGTTGCAAGCATTGGGTCTACTACGAAAACTTCGCGCTCAGCAATGTCATGAGGAAGTTTGCAGTAATACTCATGTGGCTCGAGTGTTTCTTCGTCACGATAAAGACCAATGTGACCAACACGTGCTGAAGGTACGAGCTCCATCACACCATCGAGCATTCCAATGCCAGCGCGCAAGATTGGCACAAATGCAAGTTTTTTGCCCGAGAGCTGTCTGCATTTTGCGACGCCGCAAGGTGTTTTCACATCAACAGGTTCGGTCTCAAGGTCACGTGTTGCTTCGAAGACCATCAACTGAGAAATCTCGTTAATGAGTGTGCGGAATTGAACTGATGGAGTGTTCTCATTGCGCAAAATGGACAATTTGTGCGCAATCAAAGGATGGTCCATAATCATGACTTTTCTAGACATTGCTGTGCCTTTCTATTAAAAAAATATGCTTTTGTAGTGGTGATTTAGAGCTTGCGCGGAGACATTTAAACTTGGTTTATGCGCTGCCTTATTCGAGATTTAATTTTAGCATTAAAGAGTGATGACTTTATTTGCATGCTCTAGGAAATCGCTGTCATGGCTAACCGACAATATTGCCGTTCCCTGGCATTGGAGTTCCTTGGTTACCTCGATCATCTTGACTTTGAATTCTGCGTCAAGCATTGAAGTGGGCTCGTCTAACAAAAGCAACTTTGGCTGAGTTGCAATTGCTCCAGCAAAAGCGACCATTTGAGACTGTCCACCCGAGAGGCTGTAGGAATCAAGATTAGCAATTTCTTCAATGTTCAGGCGCACAAGCGTGGCCTTAGCAATTTCTTTTGCTTCTTCTTTTTTTACAACTGTGTTTTTAAGCCCAAAAACGACATCTTCAAATGGGGTTTGTCCGATGATTTGGGTCTGCGGCTTTTGAAAAAGAAACGAGATGCGAGGGCGCAAACTTTTGTAGTCTTGTGCGTCAGTGCTTGATCCATCAAACAAAACTTGCCCGCTAGCTGGCTGAATTAAGCCTGCCGCAATTTTTAAAAGTGTCGTTTTTCCTTTTCCGTTTGGGCCGATGATGGCAATGTGCTCGCCTGAATTTAGGCAAAGTGAAAAGTTAGAAATGATTTCGTTTTGGTTCGAATAGGAATAGGTTACATCTTTTATTTCAAGCAAATTTTGCATTTTTAGATGATAAAACATGACGCCATTTGAAGCATTTGTTTTGCGATGATTAGCCTTGTATTTTAAGAAAGAAATGAACATTTGAGAGATTTCGTATTTTTTGCTTAATATTAGTAACACTATGGAAAACCTCGAAAACAAAAGAATAACTTTAATTGCAAACCCAACTTCGCAAAGTGGAGGAGCAAAAGACATTGCTTTGTTTGTGATGTCCTACTTAAGCGACCACAACATCGATGCGAACCTGGTGTTCACTCGATTTAGCAACGATGCGCGAGATATTGCAAAGGAAGCTTCGCCTAAGACCGACTTGATTATCGCAATTGGCGGCGACGGTCTCATTCATGAAATCATGAACGGTCTAATGGAAGTTGACAGAAATGAGCGCGCAGCATTTGGCTTAATCCCTGCAGGCACTGGCAACGATTATGCTCGCAGCTTGAATATGTCATTAAAACCTAAAGAGGCAATCGAGCAGCTGTTCAAAGCTAAGCTAGTTGATGCTGACCTTGGTGTTTGCAATGGGGAGTACTACGCTCAAACTCTTTCGTTTGGGCTTGACGCTGCGATTGGCCTAGGGTCAGTTGAGCGCAGAATTAAAACTGGCAAAACTGGCACTAGAGTTTTTTTCGATGAAGGTATTTATCAACTAAGAAATCACCTGGACCTCTACAATTTCAAATGCGAATACATCGATGCAGCAGGTGATAGCCAAGAGATTTCTGGCGAGACCTACATGTTTGCTGCGCAAATTGGCAAAACCTATGGTGGCGGTTTTAAGATTTGTCCAAAGGCAGAAATCAACAACGGGTTCATTGAGTGCTGCTATGTCACACCAAAGTTAAATCCGCTGAACGCAATTCGTATTTTTGTCATGGCAAAAGATGGGCATCACACTCACAACAAGCGCATACATTTCTTTAATGCACAGTCGCTAAAAATCACCATCGAGGGCACTCCAAAAATTCAGATGGATGGCGAACCGTGCACCGATTACGTCCTTGATTTGGGCGTTAGCCGAGACGCGGTGCGTGTCTTGAAATTCTTTGAGGACTAATTGGGGTTTAGCACCTATAATTTCTATTTCGTCTACAAACACCGCAAATAGAAAGAAATAAATGGAAGCATTAATTGATGTAATTAACGCAGTTGACGGTTTTGTGTGGGGACCGCCAATGATTATTATTTTGCTGGGCACCCACCTATTTTTAACAGTTAGAACTGGCGGAATTCAGCGTAAGCTTTTTAAAGCTATCAAAATGAGCTACAAGGACGACGCTGAGGGCGCAACTGGCGACATTTCCCAGTTCGGGGCTTTGTGCACAACGCTAGCTGGAACAATCGGCACTGGCGCTATCGTTGGTGTTGGAACTGCAATTCTTGCTGGTGGTCCTGGTGCAGTTTTCTGGATGTGGCTCACTGGTGTTTTTGGAATTGCTACAAAATACGCCGAAGTCTACATGGCTGTTAAATATCGCGAGCGTGATGAAAATGGAAACATCATGGGCGGAACCATGGTTGTTTTCAAACGCGCCTTTATGGATGCGATGGGACAAGTTCCTGGATGGGCTAAATTTGGTGCAGCTGCATTTGCGTTTTTCTGTGCACTAGCAACTTTGGGCACTGGAGATGCAGTACAGAGCCAAGCAATCACAGCAATCCTTGCATCAAACATCCCAGGTGTTGAGCATTGGATGATTGGTCTGGTTATCACAATCGTTGTTGCTCTCGTTGTTGTTGGAGGCATTAAAAACATTTCTAAAGTTTGTGAGCTTCTCGTTCCTTTCATGGCGCTGGCCTACGCTCTTGGTTGCATCGTAATTCTTGTTATGAACGTTGATGTTTTGTGGCCAGCTCTCCAAATGATTGTTGTTGCTGCATTTGACCCGCAAGCTGCATTTGGCGGCGCGCTTGGATCAGGCATCATCGTTGCTATGCAATATGGTTGCGCTCGTGGACTTTTCTCTAACGAGTCAGGCCTGGGCACAGCTCCAATCGTTTCTTCTGCAGCTCAAACGAAAAACGCTGCAAAACAGTCGTTGATTTCAATGACAGGCACCTTCTGGTCAACAGTTGTAATGTGCCTTCTCACAGGCATTGTCATCACTAGCTCGATGATTAAATACCCTGGCATCATTTCCGATGTAAACACTGGAACAATCACTGCTGGAGCTCAGCTAACGAATGCTGCATTCACGCAAATACCAGTCCTCGGAGCACCGCTGCTTTCGCTTGGAATTGTGACATTTGCGCTTTCTACAATCCTTGGTTGGTATTACTATGGAGATAGATGCGTGTCATATCTGTTCGGCAGCAAGGCAGTGCGCGTTTATCAAATTCTCTACCTCGTAGCTTGCATGCTTGGAGCTGTTGGAGTTGGCGATGTTGTTTGGGCAGTTTCTGACATTGCAAACGCTTTGATGGCGATTCCAAACCTTGTGGCTGTTTGGTTGCTCAGCGGAGTTATCGCTAAAGAAACGAAGTATTACGTTTGGGAAGGCCATCTAGAAGAGCAAGACAAAATGTTAGCTTAAAGCTAGGAGGAATCATGAATCTCGACAACTGCGTTCTCTATTACCGTGAGAGTTGCCCATTTTGCCAGCGTGTTTTGCGTTATATGGAAAAAACGAACGTAACTTGCGAAATGAAAAGCACCGATGATGAAGCCAACAAAAATGAGCTAATCGAAATTGGCGGAAAAGGCCAGGTGCCTTGCATGATTATCGATGGCGACCCACTTTACGAGTCAATGGACATCATTCAATTTATCAGCTCTAAACTCTAGAATCGCAACCTTTTAAGTGCCAAAAAAAATTGCAATAATTGGGTCTGGACCAGCAGGAATCGCAGCTGCGATTTCTGCTTGTTCAGTTTGCGGCAAAAAAGCTAGTGTGACTTTGTTTGAGTCATCTGCTGAAGTCTGTAAAACAATTCTTGCTACAGGCAACGGACGTTGCAACTTCTCTAATGTTGTGATTGACGTCGAGCGTTTTAGAAATTCCAATTTTGTAGAAGCGTTCAATAGCTTTAAAGAATCTGATGAGGACGTTATTTCTTTGCTTGAGAGTTTGGGTCTTGAGTGGACTGCTAACGAGCAAGGTTTGCTTTTTCCAGCGTCTATGAAGGCGAGTTCTGTGCGAGACGTTTTGCTGCGAGCTTTGGCTTTTTCGGGCGCGAATGTTGTAACTGATAAAACGATTAAGACGCTTTCAAATCTTAGCGATTTTGAAGCGGTCATTTTGGCGACTGGCCATCGTGCAGGTCGTGCCTTGTTTGAAGGCGTTGACTATGAACTACAGCGCCGAGTTTTAAGCCCCATTAAAACCAAGGAAGATGTTTCTCTTGCCGATAATGTGCGTGCAAAAGTTGGTCTAAAACTGGTTCACGGCAACAATGTCGTCTTTGAAGAAGATGGGGAAGTGCAGTTTAGGAAATATGGCATTTCTGGCATTGTGACTTTTAATGCTTCGAGATATGCCCGTCCTGGCGACACAATTCTGCTCGATTTTACGCAACCTGTGATGTGCGAGAATGCGCGTGAGCATTTTAGTGAGCGCTTCAGACGATGCAATAAAGATGTCGATGCTTTTTTCTGTGGTTTTTTGCATGATGATTTAGCCTTATTGATTAAGAAGACGCTTGGCAAAAAGCCTTCATTTGATGACCTTTACAGTGCAATTTCTGCTTTTTCGTTGACATGCATTGAGGTAATGGATGATCAAAAACTAAGTCAGGTTTCTCGCGGCGGAATTCAGGTTGATAAAGTTAGCCCTTCTACGCTTGCTGTTGCCGCGAACAAGGAGCTTCCATTTGAGCTATTTGCTTGTGGAGAAGTGTTAGATGTTGATGGACCTTGTGGCGGCTATAACCTAACGTGGTGTTTTGAAAGTGGCTGGAGAGCAGGCAAGAGTGCCGCTGCTTCTGTTCTGCCTTAAGACTGTTTCCTTTATTGCCTTCGATTCTTTATTGCTTCTAGGCCGCTTTGCCTTTCACTAATTTTTGCACTCTTGCATGAGTTCATTTTTTTACTTTGGTTCAAGGGTATATTACTCGTTTAAAACCCTGCTTAAACCAAATCTCTTTGATATAAAAATAGATGTATTTTTTGTTGTTTTTTAGCTTTTAAAGAGGAGAAATTGTGGCTTCACCTTTAGAAATTATTGTTGGTCATCTTAAAAATGGTGACATTGTTGGCTTTCCAACCGACACGGTTTATGGCTGTGGTGTTTCTGTAAAAGACGCAGAGGGCGCACGCGTCGTAAATGACTTCAAGCATCGTGATTCAAATCAGCCAGTACAGTGGTTGATTGCAAACAAGTCTGACATCGACTTTTATGCAAAAGATGTGCCTGATTACGCACGAGAGCTCATGGACGAAAACTGGCCAGGTGGCTATTCTTTTATTTTCAAAGCTTCAGAAAATGTGCCAGAGAATTTCCTGTGCGGCCTAGACACAATCGCGTTTAGAATGCCAAAATGTGCATGCGCTCGCAAGGTCATCACTGCGCTTGGCTGCCCAATCGCGGCTAGCTCTGCTAACTTTACAGGCGATGAGCCTCCTCAATTTAAGGATGATGTTGCGCCTGAGTTTATGGATGCTTTGCCCTATGCGTTAACTTGCCTGCATGGACAGTGCCATGACGCCACAGGAATTCCATCAACTATAATTGATTGCACTGGTGATGAGCCAAAAACAATTCGCTAAATTAATTTAAGTCATTTTGATAGCTAGGGGTATGTCTTGAAGTTTGCAATTGCATCTGATCACGCTGGTTTTGAACAAAAACAGCAGCTAATCGAGGCGTTGAGCGCCGAGGGTTTTGAGATTCTCGATTTGGGTCCCGATAACGATGGCCGAGTTGATTATCCTGATTTCGCGGAAAAGCTGAGCAAAGTCGTCGTGTCGGGAGACGTTGATTTTGGCGTTCTCGTTTGTGGAACAGGCATTGGAATGGCAATTGCTGCAAATAAAGTCGACGGAATTCGCGCTGCAAACGTAACTCGCAGCGACTTTGCAGCCCTAGCACGAGAGCATAACAATGCAAATGTCTTGACTCTTTCAGGGCGTTTCGTCTCTCTAGATGAAAACCTGGCTTGCATCAGAGCCTTTGCAACCACAGAATTTGGTGGCGGGCGTCACGCAGGCAGAGTTGAGAAAATCATGAACCTGGAGCACAAAAATGACTAGTCCTCAAGAAACACGCCCTTCGTGGGATGAATACTTTATGAAGCTTGCTAACGACGTTGCGACCAGAACAACTTGCTTGCGCCGCGGAGTTGGATGCGTGATTGTAAAAGACAATCGCATTCTTGCAACTGGCTACAACGGCGTTCCTTCTGGTCTTCGTCATTGCTGCGAAACAGGTTGCCTTCGCGAAAAGCTCGGTGTTCCAAGTGGCCAGCGTCACGAAATTTGCCGCGGCTTGCATGCTGAGCAAAATGCAATCATTCAAGCTGCAAAATATGGCATTGACATCAGAGGATCAAAAATCTACGTCAACACTCAGCCTTGCATTGTTTGCGCAAAGATGATTATTAACGCTGGAATTGATGAGATTATCTATCAAAACCCCTACAACGATGAACTTTCACGCGAGTTGCTTGCAGAGTCGGGCATCAAAATGCGCGTGTTCGATTTTGGAAAAGAGAGCCTGTAAATGATGGCTCTCGCTATTATCCTTGGAATTGTTATCGGCGCAATTGGCTTTATTCCGCTTGTTTTAGCGGTAAAGCTAACACGCAAAGCGATTGGCGCCGGCATTGGTCCAAACGTGGCCATCGTTCTTTTATGCCTGTTTATCTCTCTTGGCTTCTACATCGCCGCAATTTTTATTTTCAACGACATGAATCATGACTACATTGTTCCGTTTGTAGTCAGCGCCGCACTCATGTTGAGCATTTCAGCAATCGGCTACGGCATTTATACACAGGTCAAACGTTAATAATTTCTCGCTAATTAATATATTTATCAGCTAATCTCGTGTGATATACTGGTTTTCGTTATCTAACTAGAACTAGTTTCATTTTTAAATCTCATTCAATTTTTTAGCAGAGAGGAAAATCTTGAAGTTCTTTCTTGACACTGCTGACCTCGCAGAAATTGAGGAAGCAAATAGCTGGGGTGCGCTCGCTGGCGTAACCACTAATCCAACACTTTATTCACGCATCGGTGGTAAACTTGACGACTTCCACGGTCACATCAAAAAGATTTGTGACATTGTTGGCGAAGATTGTCCAGTTTCAGCTGAGTCTGTTGCTATGACTCGCGACGAAATTGTTGCTGATGGCCGAGTTCTTGCTGCAATTGCATCAAACGTAGTTGTTAAGGTGCCAACCTGCATCGAAGGTCTTGCTGCAACTCGCGCACTTGCCGACGAGGGCATTCGCGTTAACATGACACTTTGCTTTAGTGTTCCACAAGCAATTCTTGCTGCTCGCGCTGGTGCTCGCTACATCTCTCCATTCATCGGTCGCTTTGACGACATTTCTGAGGATGGTCTTGATCAGGTGCAGCAAATCGTTCAAGCAATTGGCAACTACGACTTTACCGACAACACTGTAAATGGTGAGCAAGTCGAAATCATCGCTGCAAGCATTCGCAGCGCAAATCACGTTACTCAATGTGCTCTTTTTGGTGCTGACATTGCAACTGTTCCATTTAACGTTATGAAAAAACTCGTGAAGCATCCTTTGACTGATGCCGGAATCGAAGCATTCCTAAATGACTGGGAGAAAGTTAAATAATGCCTAGAAAAAAAGCTGAAGAGACAGTCGAAGAGACTGTTGAAAAGCCAAAATCAACTCGACGTCCTCGTGTAAAGAAAGAGGAAGTTGCAGAAGAGGCTGCCGCAGAGAAAAAGCCTGCAGCTAGAAAAACTGCAACAAAACGAGTTGCTAAAAAAGCAGAAGAAACCACAGATGCTTCTGTCGAAGAAGAGTCTGCTGAGAAGAAGCCTGCTGCGAAAAAAGCTGCAAGAAGAACTTCTTCTAAAACTTCTAAAGCGGCCGAAGCTGCTGCTGAGGAAGCTGAAGTTTCTGCTAAAGAGGCTGACTCTAAAGAGGAAAAATCAAAGGCAGAGGCTTCTGATAAAGCAGAAAAAGCTGAGAAGAATGATAAGTCTGATGACGCTGCGGCTCGCCATGCTGCCCGCCACAATAATGGCAAGCAGAACAAGAGGAACAAGCGCCCTCAGGCTCAGTATGAGCCAAGCACATCGCGAGAGGATCTCGAAGCTCACACAGTTTCAGACCTTCGCGAAAAAGCAGCACAAATAAACATCGATGCTTCAGGCATGCGCAAGGCCGAAATCGTGGAGAAAATCTACGTTAACCTTGCAATTGCAGAAGGTTTTATGGAAGTCAGCGGCATTCTTGACATTCTGCCTGATGGCTATGGCTTTTTGCGCATGGATGGCTACCTTCCAAGCGAGCATGATGTCTATGTTTCGCTTTCTACAATCAGAAGAAACGGCCTTCGTAAGGGTGACAAGGTAACAGGTCAAACTAGACCTGCAAGAAGTGGCGAGAAGTTTGCTGCAATTCAAACTGTCACCAGCGTAAACGACATTCCTGCTGACGAACTTTTCTCTCGTCCTAAGTTCTCAGATTTGACACCAATTTATCCTGATGAGAGACTTTTGATGGAGCATGGCAAAGACACGATTACTGCTAGAGTAATCGACCTTGTTTCGCCAATTGGCAAAGGCCAGCGTGGTTTGATTGTTTCGCCTCCAAAGGCTGGCAAAACCACAATTTTGAAGGACATCGCAGCCGCAATTCACGCTAACAACCCAGAGGTGCATCTCATTTGCTTGCTTGTTGACGAGCGTCCTGAGGAAGTTACCGACATGGAGCGCTCAATTCACGGTGAGGTAATTTCTTCAACGTTTGATATGCCTTGCGAGAATCACATTCAGGTTTCTGAACTTGTAATCGAGCGCGCAAAACGCCTGGTAGAGCAGGGAAGAGACGTTGTAATTCTTCTCGACAGCATCACCCGCTTGGCTCGTGCCTACAACCTCGGTCAGCCTGCATCTGGTCGTGTTCTTTCAGGTGGTGTTGACTCAACTGCACTTTATCCGCCAAAGAGATTCTTAGGTGCTGCTAGAAACATTGAAAACGGCGGCTCGCTCACAATTTTGGCATCTGCTTTGATTGACACTGGCTCTAAGATGGACGAAGTTATCTTTGAAGAATTCAAGGGCACAGGCAACATGGAGCTCAAGCTCGACAGAAACCTTGCTGACCGCAGAATCTTCCCAGCTATCGACCCAATTACTTCTGGCACACGTAAAGAAGAAATTCTTCTTGATGGCCAAGAGGCACCTTTGATTTGGGCAGTAAGGAGCATTCTTGCTAACCTCAACAACACCGAGCGTGCAATGCAGATGCTCATCAAATCATTGCGCCAGACAGGTTCAAATGCTGAATTCCTCATTCGTTCAGCTAAAAAGGCACAAACTCATTCAATCAACGAGAACTTCGAGTTGTAAATATGACAAACGTGTGGGACAAAGACGCAATTGCGCGCAAGTGGCCTAAAAGGGCTGTTGTAACTACTGGCACTCCTTACGGAAACAAAGCCCTTCATTTCGGTCACATTGGCGGAGTCTTTGTTCCTGCTGACGCCTTTGCGCGCTTCTTGAGAGACCGCATTGGCGGCGATAATGTTCGTTTTGTTGGAGGCACCGATTGCTTCGGCTCACCAATTAACGAGGGCTACAGAAAAGCCGTTGAAACAGGCACTTTTGAGGGCACTATCAGCGATTACGTTTTGAGAAATCACAACCTGCAAGCTGACACCTTGAAGCGCTTCAAAATCTCTCTCGACATTTTTGAAGGCTCTAACATTGGAACTTCTGCTGAGGTGCATGCAGAAGTTTCAAAGCATTTTATCGAGGCTTTGTATAAATCGGGAACTTTGAAGCTCGACTCGACTATGCAGTTTTATGACGAGAAGGCTCAAACGTTTTTAAACGGACGCCAAGTTCATGGCCATTGTCCAGTTCAGGGATGCAAATCGGAAGAGGCCTATGCCGACGAATGTTCGCTCGGTCATCAATATGACCCAAGTGATTTGATTAATCCAGTGTCAACTTTGACTGGCGAAGTTCCAACAATGAAACCAGTTAAGAACTGGTATTTTGATTTGCCTAGCTATCGTCAATTCTTAAAAGATTACTGCGACGAGCTGAGAGAGAACGACTTGGTTCGCTCTATCGTTCCAACTACTCTCGAGGAATTCTTGGGCGACCCAATTATTTTCGTCAAGAATGAAGCATATGACGACTATCTGGCCGTTAAGGTTAAGCTCCCTGCGCATACCTATCGCGAAGCTCAAAAAGGCAAACAGTCTTTCGAGCTCGTGTTCGAGTCAATTGAAGATCGCGATGTAGCGCGTGAGGTTCTAAACGGTGCTCACATTCGCATTAGAACGTCAAAGACTCTTGTTCCATTCAGACTCACTGGAAACATTGAGTGGGGTGTAAAAGCTCCTGTTCTTGAGGGCGTTGATGGCTTGACCGTTTGGTGCTGGCCTGAAAGCCTTTGGCAGCCAATTTCTTGGACGATTGCAAGAAACAAGCAGCTTGGACTTCCTGATGAATCTTGGCAAGATTTTTGGTGCGACGACGATGCTCAAGTCTATCAATTCCTAGGCCAGGACAACCTTTATTTCTACGGCGTTGCTCAAACTCCAATGTTTGATGCGGTTAAGAACGAGCCAATTTATGGCGAGTTTGAAAAGCCACTTCACCAAACAAGGTTGATTGCAAACTATCACTTGCTTTTTGGCAAAACTAAGGCATCTTCTTCGGGAGCTGTTAAGCCTCCTAGTGGGGAAGAGCTGCTTGAACACTACACAGTTGACCAGCTACGTTGTCATTTTTGCTCACTTGGTTTGGGACTAAAACCTGTTCCTTTCTCGCCAAAGCCTTTTGATCCTGCGCTTGACGATGCAAAGAGAAACGACCCTCGTGTAGCCGACCCAGCTCTTAAAGAGGCCGCTTTAATCAATAACGTTTTCAATCGACTTGCAAGAAGCTGTTTTTATGAAGCAGCTAATTCGTTTGATTCTAAAGTTCCTGTTCGCAAGGTTAGCGCAGAAGTTGCTGAAGAAGCGCAAAAAGCACTTGTTAAATATGACGAGAGAATGCAGCGAGTTGAGCTTCATAGCGTATTCGGCGTTTGTGACGAGTTCATTCGTTATGCACAAAAGCACTGGGCCGATGAAGCTAAGCGTTTAAATGACGAAGAGGCTAGCCTTGAAGAGCGTGCACAGCTGCTCAGTGACTGTCTCTATCTCACATGGGTTTCATCTTTGATGATGCATCCGTTTGCTCCTTCTGGCTGCGATATGATTTGCGACTTTATGAACTGTGAGTCTGCTAATTTCTTCTCCTGGAATCACGACTTTGTTAGCCTTGAAGAAATTTTTGGAGATGACTTAACTCACGAGGTAAAAGCACTTCCTCCTCGCTTTGACTTCTTCCCAAAGCACCCTTCGCAATTCAAGAAATAGGCAAGAGTAAGCTTTAAAACAAACACTTTAATCACGCATGGCAACAAGAAATTGTTGCCATTTTTTTATTTACAAGCTGTTACTTAATTGACCCTTTAACTTTTTTAGAAGTTTTATAATTTTGCTTGTTGCAATTAATAAATTGTTTATCTAGGAGTGGATATGAAGGTATTAGCACTTAACGGTTCGCCACATAAAAATGGCAATACATTTGCTGCCCTTTCTGAGGCAGGCAAAATTTTTGAGCAGGAAGGCGTTGAGTTCGAAATTTTTCAAGTTGGCAAAGGCCCAACTCGCGACTGCATCGGTTGCGGCAAATGCACAAGCGAGGGCTGTGTGTTTGATGACGATAAAGTAAACGAGTTCGTTGCTCTTGCAAAAGAAGCCGACGCTCTGCTTTTGGGAACTCCAGTTTATTACGCGCATCCATCTGGGCATGTTTTGTCTTTCCTGGATCGCGTTTTCTACAGTTCGGGACGTCATTTCGCAGGAAAAGTTGGAGCTAGCTTTGCTGTTGCGCGCCGTGCAGGCACGACAGCATCTTTTGATGTTATGAATAAATACTTCGGCATTTCGAGAATGATTGTTGCCGGTTCTTCCTATTGGAATGTTGGTTTTGGTCAAACTGGACAGCAGTTCCTTGAGGACGCTGAAGGCGTAAAAACAGCTCACAACCTCGCAAAAAACATGCTTTATGTCATGCGTTGCATTGAGGCTGGCAAAGAAGCAGGTGTTGCTCTTCCTGAATTCGAAGAAGGCAACATGATGAATTTCATTCGCTAAGAATCTTTTATTTCGGGGTGCTGCTTCGCATATTCAGACATCACTTCGCGGATGTCTTTGCAGCAGCACTTCTTTTTAGGGTTGAGCTCTTCGCATCGACAAACCGTGCATGCACCGGTAGCTAATTTGATGTCTTTAAGAGTTTTAGCCCCATCATTCATGGCTTGCTCAATGTCGCCACGCGTCACGTTTGAGCAATAGCAAATTATTTCATCTTTTCTATCCATGATTCGTTTGTTTGCGAGTGAAGGAAAAGTTCTATTCTTGCTTTGAGACTAGAGCTTCGCAGCTAGCATCTCGACATATTGCTTGGCTGTGCGGCCGCTTCTGCCACCTTTTTGAATAGCGAAGCGTTCAGCTCCACTGAACAGTTCGTCCTCAGGAATGCTGATGCCAGCCTTTAGAGCCATGCTGCGAATGATTCCAAGATAGGTCTTTTTGCTTGGCCTTGAGAATGTAACATGTATTCCAAAGCGATCGGAAAGCGAAATCATTTCCTGAATTGAGTCGTTTACATGAATCTCGTCACCATCTCTGTCGCTGAATTTCTCTTTGATGATGTGGCGACGGTTCGATGTTGCATAAATCAAAACGTTTGATGATTGCGCAGAAAGTGAGCCTTCTAGCAGGGCTTTCATCTGTCCAAACGAATCATCGTCGCTTGAGAACGAAATGTCATCAATAAACAAAATGAAGTGCAGAGGCGAGCTCTCAACCTTTGCGATGACATCAGGAATTCTTGCAATTTGAGACTTCTTTACTTCAATAACGCGAAGCCCCATGCTTGCATATTCGTTTACAACTGCTTTAATTGTTGAAGATTTGCCTGTTCCAGCATCTCCCGTAAGAAGAACATTTTGTGCAGGCTTGTCGTTTAGGAAAGCAAGTGTGTTGTCGATTACGATTTGGCGTTCGCGCTCGTAGTCAAAAAGGCTGCTGATCGAAGTTGTGTCAGCATGTTTTACAGGTTTTATTTCGCCTGCGTCGTCAAGCTCGAACATGATGTTGTTAGCCCACATTCCGAAACCGCGAGTTTTGATGTTTTGGACCATTGCATCAAATGTACTCATCAAATCCACATCGCTGTTTGTGTATTTTGGAGCATCATTGCCCCAAGCTTTGTAGGCTGCAATCTCATCACATGTTGTGTCAGCAATTTGCTGCATCAAGCTCAAATCAAGCTCACATGCGTTTTTAATGCACTCAGGAATTTCTTCTCCTCGAGCAACTTTGTCGAGGTAGACATTGTCGTCTGCTGCTACGAGTTCTAGAACTCTCTTTGAAAGGTCGCCATCGTTGTTTTGATAGAGCAATCTTAAAAGTGCAGCATATTCTGCCTGCGCGTTTTCGCATGTGGCGCATTTGCTTAAAAGCGAGAGCGCTTCGTCTTTTGCAGGCGCATTAAAAACTGTGAGCTTGGTTATGTCGATTGAGCTTGTCATTTTTACTTAATTTAAAAATATTAAAAATTATTGGTTTACGATTGCACCAAAGGCACCGCCGGAAACGAGTTTAGCGTAGCGCTTGAGGTAGCCTGAAAGCTCTTTTGTCTTTGGTGTGAAGTTAGCCATTCTCTCGTCGAGTTCAGCCTGATCAACTTTGAGCTCGATTGTGTTGTTTGGAATGTCGATTCTGATGATGTCGCCATCTTTTACAACGCCAATTAAACCACCTGAAGCAGCTTCTGGTGTGATGTGTCCAACGCATGCGCCACGAGTAGCACCGCTGAAGCGTCCGTCAGTGATGAGTGCTACAGAGTCGCCAAGGCCCATGCCCATGATTGAAGAGGTTGGAGCTAACATCTCGCGCATTCCAGGGCCACCCTTTGGTCCTTCGTAGCGAATAACAACAACATCGCCTGCTACAATCTTGCCAGCATTGATGGCAGCTTGTGCCTCTTCCTCGGAATCGTAGCATTTAGCTGGGCCTTCATGAACGAGCATTGCATCAGATACAGCGCTGCGTTTTACTACACAGCCATCTTTTGCGAGGTTGCCGCGAAGAACAGCGATGCCGCCAGTTTTTGAATATGGCTCGTCGATGTCTTTGATGATGCTAGTGTCGAGGTTTTTGCAGTTTGCAATGTTTTCACCGACAGTTTTGCCTGTAACAGTCATGCATTCTTTGTGAATGAGGTCTTTTTTCGAAAGCTCATTCATTACTGCGTAAACGCCGCCAGCCTCATTGAGGTCTTCCATGTAGGTTCTGCCTGCAGGTGCGAGGTGGCAGATGTTTGGTGTTTTTGCGCTAATGCCGTTAGCGATGTCGAGGTTGATTTCGATGCCGCACTCGTGAGCGATAGCAGGGAGGTGAAGCATTGAGTTTGTGGAGCAACCAAGAGCCATATCTACAGCCAAAGCATTCTCAAATGCCTCTTTAGTCATGATGTCGCGTGGGCGAATGTTTTTGTTGTACATTTCCATGACCTGGATGCCTGCTTGTTTTGCAAGTTCAATTCTTGCGGAATAAACAGCAGGAATTGTGCCGTTTCCGCGAAGACCCATGCCAAGAACCTCGGTGAGGCAGTTCATTGAGTTTGCAGTGTACATGCCAGAGCAGCTGCCACATGATGGGCAAGTTTTGCACTCAAATTCGTGAAGTTCTTCGGCTCCAATTTTGCCTGCGTTGTATTGTCCAACAGCCTCAAAGATTGAGGAGAGGGAAGTCTTGTTGCCGTGGATGTGACCAGCAAGCATTGGGCCACCTGAAACAACTACTGTTGGAACGTTAACACGGGCTGCTGCCATGAGAAGGCCAGGTACGTTTTTGTCGCAGTTAGGAATCATTACAAGTGCGTCAAATGCGTGAGCAATTGCAATGCACTCAGTTGAGTCGGCGATGAGGTCACGAGTTACAAGGGAATATTTCATTCCAATGTGGCCCATTGCAATGCCGTCGCAAACTGCAATTGCTGGGAATTCAACAGGTGTGCCACCAGCCATTGCAACGCCGAGTTTTACAGCTTGAACGATTTTGTCGAGGTTCATGTGTCCTGGAACAATTTCGTTGTAGGAATTGACGATGCCAACAAGTGGGCGTTTCATATCGGTGTCTGTCATGCCGAGTGCATGAAACAGAGATCTTGCAGGTGCAAATTGAAGATTTTCGCTTCTGTCTTTGATGTCCATTTTTTCTTTAACTCCCAGAATTAATAGGTTTAAAAAATCACAATTTTTATTATCGCTTAAACATGAAAAAGGGGAGCAAAAACTCCCCTTAAAATGCACTAGTTTTAGTTAAATTTAAGCTAGTTGTTGATGAGTTGGTCGTCGTCGTTCCAGCTGTAAAGAGCACGAATCTCTTTGCCAACCTTTTCTGACTGATGCTCAGAAGCAAGCTTTCTCATGGCGTTGAAGTGAACCTGTGAACCAGCGTCGCTCATGTCAAGCAAGAACTCTTTTGCGAATGTTCCGTCTTGAATGTCAGAAAGAATCTGCTTCATAGCTTTCTTTGTGTCATCGGTGATGATCTTTGGACCAGTGATGTAGTCGCCATACTCAGCTGTGTTAGAGATTGAGTAACGCATGCCAGCAAAGCCTGATTCGTAGATGAGGTCAACAATGAGCTTCATCTCGTGGATGCACTCAAAGTATGCGTTTCTCTCGTCGTAACCAGCCTCAACGAGTGTCTCAAAGCCAGCCTGCATCAGAGCGCAAACGCCGCCGCAAAGAACAGCCTGCTCGCCGAAGAGGTCGGTTTCTGTCTCAGTTCTAAATGTTGTCTCAAGAACACCTGCACGAGCGCCACCGATGCCAGCTGCATATGCAAGTGCGATATCCCAAGCGTCACCAGTTGCGTCGTTCTCAACAGCAACGAGGCAAGGAGTGCCTTTGCCAGCGAGGTATTCGCTGCGAACTGTGTGGCCTGGAGCTTTAGGAGCAATCATAATCAGGTTTACGTCGGCAGGAGGTTTGATGCAGCCGAAGTGAATGTTGAAACCATGAGCAAATGCAAGTGTGTTGCCAGCCTCGAGGTTTGGAGCAATCTCGTTCTTGTAGAGGTTTGCCTGCAGTTCGTCATTAATGAGAATCATAATGATGTCTGCTGCCTTTGCTGCCTCACCAGCTGTCATTACTTTGACACCCTGAGCTTCTGCTTTTGCCCAGCTTTTAGAACCTTCATAAAGGCCGACAATAACATCAACTCCGCTTTCTTTTAGGTTTAGCGCATGAGCATGACCTTGTGAGCCATAGCCAATAATTGCGACTGTTTTACCTGAAAGCTTCTGGATGTCACAGTCATTCTCGTAGAAAATTCTTTGCATTGATCCCATCTCCTTTAATTGCTTCGATCAATTACTCTATAAAATTACAGAATTGCTAATTGTTTTGCTGCCTTTTTCGAGCGAAACACTACCAGTCCTGCAAATTTCTAGTATAGTGTACTCCCTCATGATGTCAACGAAATCGTCGATTTTTTCAGTCGTGTCACAAAGCTGCAACATAATCGAATGCTTCGAGTAGTCAACTGTCGTTGCACCGAAAGCATTTGCTGCAGCAATGATGTCGGCACGCGAGTCGGAATTGTTGTCCATCTTAATTAAAAGCAACTCGCGAGAAACTGAATTTGTGTTGTCAAATTCTTTGATGGTGCGAACATCAGGAAGTTTGACGAGCTGATTTTTGAGCTGCTCTTTCTTGATGTCGGTGCCTTCAAAAACAACTGTAATTCTTGAAAGCTCGCTGTCTTCTGTTTCTGAAACAGTGAGAGCATTAATGTTGAACTGGCGGCGTCTAAACATCGACGTTACACGGTTTAGAACACCAAATTTGTTGCGAACAAGAACTGCTAATGTGTATTTATTCATCTTAATCACCCAGCTTTGTGATGATTTCGTCGACTGATCCTCCTGGAGGAAGCATTGGCAAAACCATTTCGTCTTTATCAATTACTGCGTTGATAACATATGGTCCATTTTTCTTGTTAAAGCCATTTTTCAAAGCAGTTCTAACTTCTTCAAGTGTTGTAGCGTTTTCGCCGTCAGCACCGAATGCTTTTGCAAGTGCCACAAAGTCGGTTTGACGGTCGAGGATTGTGTTTGAGTAATGCTTGTCAAAGAACAGTGTTTGCCACTGACGAACCATACCCAAAACGCCGTTGTTAAGAATCAAAATCACAATTGGCACTTCGTTTTTAACTGCAGTCGCAAGCTCAGTTAGGCACATGCCAAACGAGCCATCGCCTGTAATCAGCACAGTGTGCTTGCCAGTTGCCATTTCGCAGCCAATTGATGCACCAAGGCCAAAACCCATTGTTCCAAGACCGCCACTTGTGATGAACTGGCGAGGAACGCTGTAGTTAATGTATTGAGCAGCCCACATTTGGTGCTGGCCAACATCTGTGCAAACTGGTGTGTCAATCTGTTTAATTTTGTTGAGCTCGTTAAGAATGTTTCTTGGAGTCATTCCGTCACGAGTGTCTTTGTTTTGCTCTTCGATTGCCTTTTGCTGAGCAATGAATTTGTTCCATTCGAGGTGCTCGTTTTTAACAACAGCCTGGTTTAGGCGACGAAGCGAACCTTTGAGGTCGCCGCGAATTCCGCAAACGCATTTGACCGTTTTTGAGAGTTCGGAAGGGTCGATGTCGATGTGAACAAACTGAGCAGTTGGAGCAAACTTTGCTCTGTTGCCAGTTGTTCTATCGTTGAATCTAACACCAAGTGAGATCACAAGGTCGGCGTGGTGCATTGCAAGTGATGATGCGTAATGACCATGCATGCCTTGGAATCCGAGGAAACGAGGTGTGTTGTCAGGCAGAGCTGAAATGCCCATCAAAGAACATCCGATTGGAGCGTCGATTTTTTCTGCAAGCTCAAGCATTTCTTTTTGAGCTTCAGAAGTAATCATGCCGCCGCCGAAGTAAATAAATGGACGCTTTGCATGATTGATGAGCTGAGCTGCTTCGTTGATGAGCGTGATGTCAGGCTCATTTGTTGGCAGAGGCTCTACTGGTGGCTTTGCGTTGTAGTTGCCGAGCGCCTGCTGGACGTCTTTTGGGATGTCAACAAGAACAGGGCCTGGACGACCAGAAATCGCGAGCTGATATGCTTCGCGAACTGTGTCAGCAAGCTCGTCTACGCTCTCAACAAAGTAGTTGTGCTTTGTGATTGGGAGGGTGATGCCTGTGATGTCGATTTCTTGGAAAGAGTCGGTGCCAATTTGGCGTGTTGGAACGTTGCCTGTGATTGCAAGCATTGGGACAGAATCGAGATAGGCTGTAGCAATGCCTGTAACTAGATTTGTAGCTCCAGGACCAGAAGTCGCAAAGACGACACCGCATTTTCCAGTTGCGCGAGCATAGCCATCGGCTGCATGTGCAGCACCTTGCTCATGCGCGGTTAATACGTGTGTCATTCTGTCGCGATATTTCCAAAGAGAATCGTAAACGTCAATAATTTGACCACCCGGGTATCCAAAAATGGTATCCACTCCTTGATCGAGGAGTGTTTCTACCAGGATGTCACCACCTTTTAATTTCCCCACAATTGCCTCTCTTCTAAATGAACGATGCGATTAAGTCGCCGCACTCCTTGCAGCCGACTTTTTTCATGCCGTCGGTCCAAATGTCAGCCGTTCTGTAGCCTTCGTC